>NZ_JBFUFS010000020.1:0-66621 GCF_056403335.1 Rhodobacter sp. P2_H5
GCCCAAGGGCAAGATCACGGTCTCCTACGCGTCCGAAGGCCGGGATTGGACGCTCAAGATCGCGGATGACGGCATTGGGATGCCAACCGGCCATGCCGCACCGAAAGCCGGCCTGGGCACCGGCATTGTCGAGGCGCTGACCAAGAACATTCAGGGCAAACTCGAAGTCACGGACGCAAAACCAGGCACCGCCGTCACCATCAGGCACCGGGGGCAAGTTGTTGTCCCGACTGCCGCATAGGTCTCATGTGCATCCGGATCGTTTCACCCCTAGGGTTCACAAAAATCCCGTTTCAGATATTCAGAGAACCTGATGAAAAACGGTATAGCGATCGTGCTGGTGGTTGACGACAACGCACTCATACGGATGGGTGCTGTCGATCTTGTGCATTCGGCAGGCTACATCGCGCTGGAGGCCCAAGGGGCCGATGAGGCCATCCAGATCCTGGAATCGCGCGACGACATTGATCTGGTGTTCACCGATGTTCAGATGCCGGGGACGATGGACGGTATAAAACTGGCGCACTACATCCGCAACCGATGGCCGCCCGTGAAGTTGATCGTCGCATCCGGGCAGGCCATCCTGGAAGAGAGCAGCCTTCCGACAGGCAGCCACTACTTCGCCAAACCCTACTCCGATCACGCAATAGTCGACGCGATGGCGCGCTTGCTGGCGGTGGATAGTGCCGCTTGAGACGCTCGCATGTTTTGGATGCGGATCTTCGGTGAGCGCTTGACGGCTACGTCGTTGCAGAGCGAGTTCCAAAAATCCCCTGAAGCCTTACCTAACAAATTGATTTATAATATATTATTTTAGCCTTTTGGATTTCACGCCTCGCTCTCGCGTGCCGTCGGTGGAGCGTCCTGATTGAACTTGGGTCAGCTCTAATGTACAACTCAAGCGCGAACAATCCACAGGGTTTGCACCTTTCGTGAACAGGCACTATCTCAATCTCATGGAAACCTTCATCGTCGAATCTATGCAACCCAAAGTGAACGCCGCAGGCGGAGTGGGAACCGGGCGCTGGCTGGCACGAGCCTTTGACCTTGGTGACCTTGCCATCTATCTGATCGGCCTTAACATCCAGGTCCTCGAAGTGGGCCCGCATTTGGACGAGCGCGCAAAAGAACTCGGAATCTGGGACGGCGGCGTGGTGCAGATATGATTGACCCATGTAAATGCCCCCGCGACACCAACCGACTCACCGGGTTTATCGTGAGCGCGGCCGCCACAGGCGAGCGAACTGAATGACGGAAAGACCAGAGCCGTAGTTTGATCTGTTTGACCGGCACGATGGCTTGAGAGAAAGCGCCACATTCAGGATCCCACATCACAAATGCGCATTAGCGTTAGATGCATATCCCGAAGAAAGTCCCGAACTCTGTTCTGGGTTCGGTCTACCCCTTGATCTCGTTCAGCCCGCTTGATCGATGATCCTCTGGCAACTAGTCCGGCATCTCAATCCATCGCTTAATCAGCCAGTCTGAGCGCAGTTGCCGGACGCTCCCTCCGCTAAGCTTTGGGGAATGCGCGAATCGTGATAGTTTCAGTTCCTGATGAAACTCGGGAGGTCCAAATGTCCCGTCTCATGGTCCGTTGCCCTACAACAAGCGGTGTGTCGTTTACCGGCCTCATCATGGACGAAGCGAGCTTTTCGAACTGCGGCTTCGTCATGGACCGAGAGGCGCATGTCTGTCCGTTCTGCTCCGAAGTGCATAGCTACGAGAGCGCCTATTTTTTCCTAGAAGATCCGACGGACGAAAAGGACGTGGCAGCTGCGTAGGTCACCATCGCTAGATCCGGCGCAGGAACACCCCGAGTGGCGATCGACTCGCAGGTGACGCTGAAGGTGCTTCTGCGGTGGGCCCTCGATGAAGCTGGCTCGAACCGTGCCGAGCTGGCCCGCCGCCTCGGAGTGGATCGGCCGACGGTGGACCGCCTGTTTGATCCGCACCACGGCACCCGCGTGGACCAATACGAGGCTGCATTCCGGGCGCTGGGAAAGGCAGTTTCGATAGAGGTTGTCGAGGCTGCTTGAACTCCGATTGAACCGCGCCGGGTTTGCTGGAGGCTGATTGATCTAAGTTACGCGACCATGGCTTCAGTTTCCAGAGCTGCGTAGTAGTTYGCTTCGGCYTCWGCYGGCGGGATGTTYCCGATGGGYTCGAGGAGKCGGCGGTTGTTGAACCAGTCGACCCATTCGAGGGTTGCGTATTCGACGGCCTCGAAGCTGCGCCATGGGCCGCGACGATGGATGACTTCGGCTTTGAAAAGTCCGTTGACCGTCTCGGCCAGCGCGTTGTCATAGCTGTCGCCGACGCTGCCCACGGAAGGTTCGATGCCTGCCTCGGCCAGGCGTTCGGTGTATTTGATCGACAGATATTGCGATCCGCGGTCCGAATGATGGACCAGGCCCATGCCTTTGACCGGTCGGCGTTCATGGACCGCCTGCTCAAGTGCATCGAGCACGAACCCGGCATGAGGGGAGGTGCTGACACGCCAACCGACGATCTTGCGGGCATAGGCGTCAATGACGAAGGCCACATAGGCGAACCCTTTCCAGGTTGCGACATAGGTGAAGTCTGAAACCCAAAGCATGTTCGGCGCGGGCACGCGAAACTGGCGGTTCACGCGGTCCAGCGGGCATGGCAGCTTCTTGTCAGGGATCGTTGTCTTATGCGGCTTGCCCCGGATAATGCCCTAAATATTCATGGCCTTCATCAGCCTGGCCACGGTGCAACGTGCAACGTCGAAGCCTTCCCGTCGCAGCTGCCTCCAGACCTTGCGCGCGCCGTAGACCTGCCAGTTGGCGTCGAAAACGCGCTGGATCTCGGGCCGAAGCGTCTCGTCGCGCCTGGCACGATCCGACTGCCGCGCCGGGTCGGCACGTTTGGCCAGGTGGTCATAATAGGTGGCAGGGGCAATCGGCAGCATCTCGCAGATCGGTTCGACCCCATGCGCATCCCGATGGTCATCGATGAACTGGACCATCACTTCGACCGGCGGTCGAACTCCGCCATCGCAAAATACGCGCTCGCCTTGCGGAGGATCTCGTTGGCTTGGCGCAGTTCACGGTTCTCGCGTTCCAACGCCTTCAGCCGCTCGGCCATCTCGCTGGAGACGCCCGCCCGCTTGCCGCTATCGACCTCGGCCTTCTTCACCCACTCGTTCAGGGTATGCCCCGAACAGCCAATCTTCGCCGAAATCGACATGATCGCCTGCCAACGCGATCCGTGCTGACCTTCGTTGTCGAGGACCAGCCGCACCGCGCGTTCGCGCACTTCCGGGGAAAACTTGTTCGTTGTCTTGCTCATGATGCTCCATCCTACTCAGGAGTTGGAGCCTCCAGCAAACCCGGCGCGGTTCACTCGTGGCGCAAGCCGAGCGCGAAGACATCACGCGGCGGACCAAGGAGGCCCTGGCCTTCACCAAGGCGCGCGGTGTCAAGCTTGGCAATCCGAATCTCACGCTGACGTTCGTCAAGGCGCGCGGGCACACTACGATCCAGACGCCGAATGCATGGCCGCACCCAGCCAGTTGTCGAAGATCACCAAACACGTTGTCACGCGGGAGTCATCCATACACGGTCCGAGGGCCTTGGCAGAAACGATCAACGGTCTTTCAAAGTCAGAGCTCCTTCGCAGGTGCGGGCAATGACGGAACTTTGAAGCCATCGAACCTCCGACGCCTGAACGTGTTGACTGGATCAAAAAAAAGCCGCCCTGCCGAGCCAATCGGGAACAGTTCACCCACGGAAGTCGATGCCAACTTCTGCGGATTGGCTACGGGCCTATGGGATTCAAAAGCATCCCTGTGGCGTCCTGTACAATGATGGCACCCTGATCCAGGAGTCCGACCTTCTGACCTTCATCGAAGATCGCCACACCGGCCTGCCGGATTTTCTGGATCAAAGCAATCAATTCGGGCGATGTTCCGACCTTGAGGTGGCCTGTCATCTCGTTGGCATTGACATCGGTCAGATCAATTACGGCGACATCCAGCCCACCGAGTTCTTCTCGCGAGCGTACGCTTCCGACCCTGCGGCTCTCGCCCCTGAGTTTTGCCGACAGACCAAGTGCCCGATCATCATCCGAAACGAGCAAGTAGATCGGCACTCCGGCCGCCAGCACGGGCACCGCCTGCTTGCGGAAGACGTCGATCTGCAGGTCGGCTGAAATCAGGACGACCGCGCCAATCTTGTCCAGTGTGGCGCGATCATTGGACAAGGCCATCGTCCGCAGAGTCTCCATGACGAGGAAGGTCCCCATGGAATGCGCAACCAGGTTATAGCTGCGAAGTCTGGTGCGACTCATGAGGCGCAGCGTTTCGGCTAGGGCATCGCGCGAGAAAAGGGCGTTCTCGCGGTCCGCGATATAGGCCATCAGATGCGCCTCGGAGGGCCAGGAGAACATCACATGCACGCCGGGGGCCTGCAGGTCGTGGTTCAGTTGCGCCGTCTTCATCAGGCCTTCGGCAAAGTTCGTGTTGAAGCCATGCACAATAAGCGCGCCGGTACGCGCCTTTTGCGGCAGCGCGGCCGCCGCGCGGTTCACGGCGCCGACAAAGCCCCTTGGCCCGTCCAGCTTTTCCGCCTCTGTCACCAGGAAATCCCGGTGCGGATCGGGCTTTTCGCCCGGATAGCTGACCGTTCCGAGCTTGCGATCCGTCGGGATCGAGACGCTGAATTCGGCAAAATGGGTTGTGAAGTCGCGCCCGGAGGAGAAGAACTCCGGCGCGGCGACGGGCTTGCGCGAGGTGGCGACGATCACCTTCTGGATGACAGTATCGGTGGCGGCAGAGGGGGGCACGACGCCGACCACGCCACGCTGGCCGCAGCCCGCCAGCGTTGCCGCCCCGATGTATCCCAGGCATGCACGGCGGCTGATCGAGGGGGGGAAGAGGGGGGAACTCATGGCGATATCCTCAGATGGACAGGTTTGGGGTTGCAGGATCGGAATCGGGTGCCGCAAGCGCCGCCGCACCCCCCAGGACAAGCGTGGATGACAGGGGCACCCCGTCGCTGACGGCCACGCGGACTTCGCGCCGGGCGAAGGCGATGCCCGCCGCGGCAAAATCCAGCTGCACCCGACGGTAGATTTCCCGCTGGATCAGGAACTGCTGGGACAGTTCAGGGCGGAACATGAACTTGCCCCGCACCACGATGCCAACGTCATTGACCTGGCTCACACCCTTGAACTTGAAGGGCAGGATGAAGGCAGGCGCGAAGGCCGGGTTGGCCATCAGATCCTGGCCGATCCGCTTGAAGATCTTGCGCACCTTCTCGATATCCGTGTCGAAGGGCACCGTGAAGACCTGCTTCATCGTCCCCCAGTCGCGGCTCATGTTGGTGATGGCGCTGACATTGCTGTAGGGGATGCAGTTCAGCGCCCCATCGGACTGTCGCAGGTGCAGCGAGCGGATCGACAGGCTTTCGACCGTGCCTTCGATGCCACCGGTCTTGACATATTCATTGGCGCGGAAGGCATCCTCGATCAGGAAGAAGACGCCGGAGACGACATCGGCCACCAGTTTCTGCGCGCCGAACCCGAGCGCAATTCCGGCGACACCGGCGCCCGCCATCAGGGGCGTCACATTCACGCCCATCACGTCCAGCGTCATCAGCACCGTGATGACCAGCACGGCAACCTGGGCCACAAAGCCAAGGGGCGGCAGGATCGTCGCCAGCCGGGATGCCGCGCTCGGCTGATAGCCGTCATCGACCTCCTCGGGGGAAAGCGGGCCGGGCGCAAACCCCGTCTCGGTCAACAGGCGGCGGTTGATCAGAAGCCGGATCAGCTCCCACAGCACATAGCCCGAAAGCAGGATCAGAAGCGCCATGACGCTGCGCTGCGCAAGAACCTCGCCGATACCGGCCGAAGCGACGCGGTAGACCGAAATCTCCCACAGCCAGGCTGTCACCAGGACGACGGCGCCGAAGAAGACCACTCGGGCGACCCGCACGCCGCTGGAATAGACTGCCTCCTTTGCCGCATCGGCCAGAGCGCCGCTGCCCTGCGCGCCACGCAATGCCGCAAGGACCCCGGTTCTGATCAGCCCGTCGAACATGGGCGTGGCCAGAAGCAGGCAAAGGCCGATGAGGTGGCGCCCCGTCTGCATGCCCTGCGGCGCACCCGCTGCCATGGCGACGGTCGAGGCAAGCCAAGTCCACAGGATCGCGATCAGCGCCAGGGCGGGATAGGCCCGTTCAAACAGCGTCCGCGGCTGACCCGCCATTCCGTTGCCCGCCGTGCCATTCCCCATGGTGTCGCGCAGCACCGGACGCGAGCTCCAGACCATCGCAGCCAGAAGCAGGAAGACGACCGTGTTGACCCAGAAGCCGGCGCCTTGCGTCTGCACCTCGCGACCCGTCTCGACGGCGATGCGCCACAGCGTTTCCGCGATGCCGGCAAGGACTGCGGCAAGGAATATCCCTGTGGGGAACAGGCGTGCCGACCTTGACCCCAAGGGCTGCGACCGGTTGAGCACGCGCGCCATCTCCAGCCCAAGCCGCGGAACGCAGACCAGCCAGACGAGGACCGTCAGCACCACGCGCGTCTCGCGCGGTGGCAGCAGGAAGGCGGCCACGGCAGCCGACACCGCCAGGGCAACGACCGCGCCGATGATCTCGTGCGACAGATGGCGAAGCGGCGCGACCAGGGCCGCGACGGCGGAAGGAACCGCGACCGCGCCGACCCCCGGCAGGGCGGGAAGCGTGACCTCGGGCACGACCTTGCTGGCCAGAGCCCAGTCGGCCAGATGCCCGAAGATCAGGGCGATCAGCAGCGCCGTGGCCAGCCAAGCGCTGCCTCTGCCCCCCAATCCGGCAAGGTAATCATGGCAGGCAACCACGGCCGCCTTCGCATGCAGCGGGCTTTCCTGCACCGCCGTGACAAGTTCGGCTGCGATGGCGCTGAGCTGCTGAGACAGACCGTCCACCGAACCCGCCGGGGGGGCAGCGCTTTGCGCCGCGGTGGCCCGCGCGCCGAGTTCGCTCAGCAGGAGGTCGCGTACCTCCTGATCGGTCAGCCGCGACACCATCGCATCAACTGCTGCGGGCGACCGGAGCTCGGCGCTCGTCGGGCGGTCGCCGTCCTGCGCAAGGGTGGCGACCGGAAGAAGCAGGAACAGGCAGGACCAGAGGGCTGCGATGATCCGTCCGAGTGGTAACTTCTGCAGCAACAGCATTTCCTTTCGCGCGCCCCCATCCACGCCGGTGACCCTGGCGTCCCGACCTTTCGCGTCTCTTGCTTTTCAACGGTAAATGAACGGGTGCCGGCAGGCCCTTCAGAACCTCACCGACATGCCGATCACCGGACCGCGCATCGTCACGTCGTAGGTGAAACCGCTCTGCTTGTAGTCCACCGCCAGCACGCGGTAGCCGGCGTAGAAGGCAAACTTGTCGTTCTTCTGAAAGTTGACCGTACCCTGCAATTGCCAGGTCAGATCCGAGCCGGCGCCCGACCCGCCCACATCCCCCGCCAGCGTGACGCTCCACGGCCCGCTGATCTTCGCGTTCATCCGCGCGCCGATGACCGGGTCGATCCAGCTTTCGGTGTGGGAAAAGCCGATGGATGCCGGCGAGCCGGGCGCCACCGTCCCCGCGTTGTCGACATTCCAGTAGCGCAGGCCAAGGCCAAGATCGACATTGACCTGCGCGCTTTCATGAACCCGGTAATAGACGTTGCCCTGCACGGTCAGGCTCTTCTGGTCCAGCCCGGCCGAGACCGGCAGCGGGCCGGGCACGGTGCCGCTGGGCGTGACATGGGAATACATGATGTCCCCCATGTAACCCCAGCGCCCGTTGCGCACTTCGACCGCGCTCATGAACCCGAAGTCGAGGTCGTCAAGCACGTCGCGGAAGCTTAGGTTGATATTGGCCGGGGGCAGTCCGGGCGTCGTGGACGCCCGGCCTTTCAGCCCGCTCGCAAAGAGATACCCCGACAGGATCACCTCCTTGCCGCTGCCCGCCGTCGGACCCTCGGCCCTTGCGGCGCCGGCCGAGGCCAGCGCGACGAGCAGGGCACCGGCGATGACCCGCGACCGGGTGGGTTTTTCGTTCTGTCGCATCGGTAATTCTCCTTTTTCGGGCAGGGGTTCAGTCGGCAATCGCCAGCGGCTGCGACAGGGTCGCCCCCAGTGCGGTCGCAAAGAACAGGGGCGGCGCCATCGAGCGGGCCAGATCGATCACACGGTCTTGCAACTCGGCGACCTTGTCGGGATGCGCCGCCGAAAGGTCCTTCTGCTCGGACGGATCGGTGGCGAGGTCGAAGAGTTCCACCTTGGGCGGCAGGGTTGCGGTCCAGACCAGTTTCCAGTTGCCCTCGCGCAGGGCGCCGGTCCCGGGGTCGATGTTGTAGACCATGTCCTTGCGCGGCGAGGCCTTTCCGGCTTCGAAGGCCTTCCAGACATCCTTGCCGTCCAGCGCCTTGGACTTGCCGGTGTCCGCCCCGGCCAGGGCCGCGAAGGTGGGCAGGATGTCGACGACATGCATGACGCCTTCGGATTGGCCCGGCACAAGATGGCCCGGCCAGTTGGCCAGGGCCACCACGCGGGTGCCGCCCTCGTAGACGCTGCCCTTGCCGTCGCGCAGCGGATCGTTGCGCGGCGGCAGATCGCCGCCCACGGCGCCTTCGCCGACGAACATCTTCGACCGCGTGCCGCCATTGTCGCTGTGGAACACGATCAGCGTGTCTTCGCGGATGCCCTTGGCCTCCAGCGCCGCCACGACCTGACCGATCTGGTCATCCATGGCCGATACCATGCCGGCATAGGTGCGACGGTTCGGGTCGGCCATGTCGGGATAGCGGTCCAAATAGGCCTGCGGCGCCTGATAGGGCGTATGCGGTGCGGTGAAGGCGAGATAAAGGAACAGGGGCGTCGCGGGGTCATGCGCCTGGATCTGGGCCACGGCATCGGCACCGAAAAGTTCGGTGTCATAGCCCTCTTCCACGACCAGTTCGTTGTCGCGATACCAGTCGGTGACGCCATGCGCCTCGTGCTTGAAATGGTCGATTTCGCCAACCAGCGCGCCGTAGAAATAGTCGAACCCGCGCTGCCGCGGCCAGAAGGCGCGGTCGGCATGGCCAAGGTGCCACTTGCCGATCATGCGGGTGGCATAACCCGCCTGCTTCAGGACTTGCGGCAGGATGAATTCATCCTGGGCCAGGCCATAGCGCCCGCCCGAGGGGATGACGCCGACCTGCAGGCCATAGCGCAGCGGATAGCGCCCGGTCATCAGCGCGGCCCGGGTGGGCGTGCACAGCGGCTGCGTGTAGAAATGCTGCAGCACCACGCCCCCGGACGCCAGCTTGTCGATGTTGGGGGTCAGGATGTCCGAGCCGCGAAAGCCCACATCGGCAAAGCCAAGGTCATCGGCCAGGATATAGACGATGTGCGGGCGCTTGCTGTCCTTGGCCTCTGCCCGGCTGGCCAGCACGGACAGGCCGGCGATGGCAGCCAGAAACCCTGCCGAACCGGCGAGGATGTCGCGTCGCGTCGGCCGCGGCGTATCGTCCTGCGCGGCCGGAATGTCGATGTCTTTCATGATTGCCTCTCTGTTGTCATTGATCCCGCAGCACACAGCGAAAACCGATGTGGCTGGAGGAGGTGTCGATGGATTGAGACTGCCGCGCTGCGGGACGGTAGCGGCGGCAGTAACTCGGGGCGCAAAGGTGCGATCCCCCCTTGAGAACCTTGAGTTCGGCCGTCCCCGCCCTTGCGACAGCGGTGCAGCAGGCCGAAGGCCGTGGCTCGGCATGGCTGGCACGATAGTGGCTATTCGTCCACTCCCAGACATTGCCGATCATGTCGTAAAGGCCATAGCCGTTGACGGGAAAGGCACCGACAGGCGAGGTGCCGGCATATCCATCTTCCGCGGTGTTCTCGACCGGGAAACGGCCCTGCCAGGTGTTGGCCATGTGCTTGCCGCCGGGCACGAGTTCGTCGCCCCAGGCGAATTCGGCGCGGTCAAGCCCGCCGCGCGCCGCAAATTCCCATTCCGCCTCGGTCGGCAGGTCCTTTCCGGCCCAGGTGGCATAGGCCAGGGCGTCCTCGAAGGCGATATGGACGACGGGATGATCGTCCAGCCCTTCCAGGCTGCTGCCCGGGCCCTGCGGGCAGCGCCAGGAAGCGCCCGGCACATAGCTCCACCACGCCAGCCCGTCCTCGGGGTCTGCCGCGGCATCGGGCTTGTCGAAGACTAGCGACCCCGGCACCAGAAGGTCGGGGTCCGCGTCTGGAAAGTCCTCCGCGCGCGGTTGACGCTCGGCCAGTGTGACATAGCGCGTCACGGCGACAAAGCGGGCGAATTCGACGTTGGTGACCGGCGTCCGGTCGATCCAGAACGCCTCGACGCTGCGCGTGTGGACCGGGGCCTCTTCGGGGTAATGCTCTTCCGATCCCATGTGAAAAATACCGCTTTCGATGCGGACCATGACGGTTCCGGCGACAAGTCGTGTTTCGGCCGGTTCCCTTCGTATTGTCTTCAGCGCCATGACATCCTGCCCGATTTTTCCAGTTTCCACCGCACAGCACCGCCCACACCTTTCCCAGGCCCCGCCACCGCAAAGCGGGGCGAGGTTTGGGGGAACATCAATCTTTTCAGATTGTTACAAGGACACTCTCACATAGTGTCTGTACCAATATTAGGAGTAGGACGCCGTCGTCTCAATTGCCATTTCGCGCCAGAACGTCGGCAACCCGCACGGCCCGAGCTTCACGGGCAAGCGAAGCCATACTCCCGCTCGCGGCGGAAATCGGTAGGTGTGGTGCCATGCCAGCGCCGGAATGCCCGGATGAAATGCGATGCATCGGTATAGCCAAGGCGTGCCGCGATCTGCGCCGTTCCCCCCTCCGGGCCGCTCAACAGGGCGAGTGCCTGCCTGTTCCGCCACTGGTCGACGATGTCCTCGAACGAGGTGCCGATGGCCGCAAGCCGTCGCTGGAGACTGCGCGGCGAAAGCCCAAGCGTCTGCGCTGTGTCGCGCAGTGTCATCTTGCCCATCAGAACGGCCACCTCGAACATCCGCGGAAGGCACTGAAGAAGCTGTTCGTCGGTCAGATCGACCTCGACCGGCACGGCACTCACTCTAGCGTGATCAACTTCGGGCCCGTCGTGACGGTTCAGTGCATTGCGGCAATCCAGCAGTTTCGCATCAAACCGAATGATCAGATCGGGACCTGGAAGGAACGAGACTGCGCAGCGCAAAGCGGCTTCGTAGGTGGATAACGGAGCGATCGGCCGGTGCGGTAGGATCACATGGATGCGTGCGCAGGGGTCGCCGGACAGGGCCCGAATGCACTTGACGGAGAAGGCGGCTATGCCTTCGTTCAGAAACCGCGCCTCGCCGGGGTCGCTGCAATGCATGTGATGGGTCCATTGAAATCGGGGACCGAAATTCGCCATCGCAATAGAGGCGCCCCGTTGTAGCGCGGGCATGTGCCGCCTCTGGAGCGCAAGGGCCTCGCGCAGAGTTCGGCCCACAAACAACGTCCGACCAAACGTCCCAAGCATTTCCGGATCTGTCGAATCCGCCATCAAGAAGCCAATCGTCGGGTTACCACTCTTGCGCGCCAACCCCTGCATGATCGCATGGATTTGACTGCGGCGGACCACCTTGTCCCTTTCCCGGAACGCATCCGCCTCAAGCCCACCCAGTGCCAGAACTCTCGGCAAAGACACACCCATCGCATCTGCCACGGCTGGCAGCGTGTGAATCAAGGAAAGACTGACGCTGTTTCTGTCGTACATTGAATGCGGGTCTCACCGTGTTCTACGTCGCGCGGCTAAACCTTCGATCGGTGACAGACCAAAATCAAATATAAAATGGCCAAAGTTAGAACAGGCTGCTGAAGAAGTGCGGATGCTGTCCCGGGCTTTCTCGACCCCCGGCGGATGGCCGAGAAGGCCCTGACGGCGGTGATCTAGGAGGCCCATGTTCAAGGCATCTCGACACGCCCGGTAGTGGAGAAGGTTCGACCCCAGTCGCGTTCCCTCCGCCACTTGCACATCGCAAACTCGAGATGAGGTCCCTGACGGGGCCTTTTTTCTTTTTGTTTCAAAGGGGTTTAGCGAAGCCATCCGACTTTCGGAGACTCGCGTTTTGGTCGAAGTCGGTCTCTGAACGCCCCGCGTCTCTTTCCACTCGCCCTTCACCAAAATCGAGACGGATTCAAAAGGTGACTGTTTTTCAGCCACTTGGCAGAAGCGGATTGCGCCGGGGTTGAGGCGCGTTCGACCGCTGTCGATGCGAACGGAGACACCCGAAGGCGGCGTGGTTGTGCGGGGCGGTGCGAAGTCTTTGATGACAAAAGAGTTTCGACCTCATAGCCTGGCGCAATGTCGAACGGGACCTGGACGGATGCAGAGAACGACCTGATCGTCGCGGATTACTTCGCGATGCTGGCCGACGATATCGCCGGACGGCCCTACAACAAGGCCGAGCACAATCGGGATCTTCAGGCCCGCATCGACCGCAATCGCAGTTCCATCGAGTTCAAGCACCAGAACATCAGCGCGGTGCTCAAGGGGCTCGGCGAGGACTGGATCCCGGGCTACAAGCCCGCCTTCAACTTCCAGATGACGCTGGAAGACACCGTGGCACGTTGGCTGGCGCTGAATCCGGCATGGCTCGGCCGCCAAGCTGGCGTGCGACCCGCAGGTGGTCTGCGAGAGGCCGCGCAGATATGGATCGGGCCGCCGCCTACCATGTCGAACCAGCCTCCACCGCTGGAGCTGGAGCAGATGCTGCACATCGCCCGCAAATTCGATGTCGCGGCGAGAGACGAGCGAAACCGCGCCCTCGGACGTGCCGGTGAGGAGCGCGTCTTGGCGCATGAGCGTGCAACCCTGAAATCAGAGGGCCGCGACGACCTTGCGCGCAAGGTCCGGTGGGTGTCGGAGGAGGACGGCGATGGTGCCGGCTACGATATTGCCAGCTTCGCGCCGGACGGTCGTCCGCGCCTGATCGAGGTGAAGACGACGAATGGCTGGGAACGCACCCCCTTCCACATAAGCCGCAACGAGCTGGCCGTGGCCGAGGAGCGGCGTTCGGAATGGTCCCTGTTCCGGCTCTGGAATTTCGTGCGCGAGCCGAAAGCGTTCGAGCTGCGCCCGCCGCTGGACGCGCATGTCTCGCTGACCGCGACCTCCTTTCAGGCGAGTTTTCACTAGGGTCAGGACTCGTTCTTGGATGATAGCCAGAACATGACGATGGTGGCGAGAGCGACGGCGGAGAGGAAGACGCTGGGGGATCGGTCGTAGCGGGTCGCGACCTTGCGCCAGCGCTTCAGGCGGCCGAACATGATCTCGATCCGGTTGCGGCGCCGATAGCAGCGCTTGTCGTGCTTGACGGGTTTGCTCCGCGACTTCCGCCCAGGGATGCAGGGCCTTATCCCCTTGTCTTTCAACGCATCCCTGAACCAGTCGGCATCGTAGCCTCGGTCGGCCAGCCGCCACTCCGCCTTCGGCAAGCTGCCGAGGAGTGCGCCGGCTCCAGTGTAGTCACTGACCTGGCCTGCGGTCATGAAGAAACGGATCGGTCGGCGTTGGCGACGGCATGCAGTTTGGTGTTCATGCCGCCCTCGGTTCGGCCGATCAATCGG
This sequence comes from Rhodobacter sp. P2_H5, assembly GCF_056403335.1. Classification (NCBI taxonomy): domain Bacteria; kingdom Pseudomonadati; phylum Pseudomonadota; class Alphaproteobacteria; order Rhodobacterales; genus Rhodobacter; species Rhodobacter sp. P2_H5. The sequence goes on from NZ_JBFUFS010000020.1 coordinate 13,604, forward strand.
CCCTTCTGGTCGCCGGGTCCCCCTTTTTCGACCGCAGGCTGGTCGCCGTGCGGTGCGCCTTGAGGTAAGTCGCGTCGATCATCACCGTCTTCGGAACAGCGGCCTCCGCGGCCAACCCATCCATCATCCGGGCGAAGATGCCTTTGTCGCTCCACCGCTTCCAGCGCTTGTAGAGGGTCTTCGCCGGACCATACTCCCTCGGTGCATCGCGCTAACGCAAACCATTGCGATTGATGAATATTATCCCGCTTAGAACTCGCCGGTCATCGACGCGGGGTTTGCCATGGCTTTTGGGGAAGAAGGGCTCCAGACGAGCCATCCGCGCGTCCGTCAGCCAGAAAAGGTTGCTCATCGTCCAGTCACCTTGAGGAGGCTGAATCACGCCGCGGTCGCAAGATCAATGAGTCCTGACCCTAGTCGTTTCGCTGGCGCGGACCTTCGGTTCCCCTGGCAGCCTCGGTCAGGATCAGCTTGTCGAGCGTCAAATCCGACACCGCACGCCGCAGAAGCTGGTTCTCAACTTCCAGTTCCTTCAGTCGTTTCAGCTGATCGCGGTTCATGCCGCCATACTCTTTGCGCCAGCGGTAAAAGATCTGCACGGTGACGCCGATCTGACGAACCGCCTCCTGCACCGACTTGCCTTGCCCTTGCAGCACCTCAACCTGCCGCAGCTTCAGCACAATATCTTCCGGCTTCTCTTGCTTTCCAGCCATCTTCGTGCCTCCAAAAAATGGGATCACACTATCCCAGTTGGCGGACCACTTCAGTGGGGGCACTCCAGCTCAGCAGGCCAGCGCGCCCAACATTCCCATCGGGTTATACTGAATGTTCTGCGGAAAGGCCGATGCCCCCATCACGAAGACTTCGTGCTGCCCCCATGCCTGCAAATAGCGGTTCAGGGACGCGGTTTTGGTGCTCTTTTCAGTCGCAGATCGCTTCATCGTCCCGTCTGGCCGTGGGAGCGACCTTTACCCGAAACCTGACGCGCGTTCGGGGCTACGATCGATTGGCGCACCAGATTCTAAAGCGGGCTGTCCTCCCTCAAGTCGCTTCCGTTTCTGCTCGACCTGCGTAAGTGCGGCTTCGAGCGTAGTGAAGGAGTTGACAGAAATGTCATGGCCGCTCGTGGATTTCCCGAGAGTTCTCAGAACATCACTGGATGCGGCTGACACCACGGTCGTGACATTGCAGAAGGCGCAAGCCTTGAGGAAGTCGGCAAGGATGAGTGCTGCCGAAGTGTCTAGTCCGCTAACGCGGGAAAGGTCCAGTTGGATGATATCGGGTAGCCCCTGATCCGTGTGCAGATAGTCCCTTTCGAGATTCAGCAGCCGATTGCATATGCCAAAGAACAGGTAGCCTTGAAGTGCTACGACCGTTACCTGAGGCGCCATGTCGATGCTGGGCACCGCCTTGAGCCCGCCTTTCCGCAGCACGGGGGAAGACAGCGCGGCGGTCTGCTCTTTGTGAAGAACGTCCACTCGTGCCAGGTCCCGGGCAAACAGCAAAACCGCGGCGACGAGTCCGAGCGCAATGGCGTGAAGAAACCCCAAGGTCAGCGCCGTGGCGACCACCCCGAGGAAGAGGAACTGATCGGTCCTCTTGAGGCTGTTGCGCGCGATCCTGCCCGAGGCAACCAGCATGTCGAGCCCGAGATACCCGACGATCGTCGCGAAAAGTCCCTTCGGAATTGCCGCCAGGATGTCCACTCCGAGCACACCCACCATCACGCAGGCGATTGCGGCCGCGAGAGGCGCAATCCCGGCACCCAGATGGACCCGCAGCCCGAGAAACGTGGTACTGATGGCAGGAAACCCGACCAGACCGCCGAGTGGCGCGCTGGCCAGATTGGCAAGTCCGATGGCCTGCAGGTCCTTGTCCGCATCGCTCTTGTGGCCGGTGATCTGACGAAGGCCGCTCAGGTTCAACAGCCCTCCGACGACTGTCAGGCCGGCAACCGCGGCCAATAACGGAACCTCGCGGGCGATCATCGACCAGTCCGCCTTCAGATAAAGCCCGAGCGCGAAACTCGGTCCAAAGCTCCCGTTCGGGGAGATTAGATTCGAATCCACCATGTAGGGCGCGTCCGCCACGAGGCCCGCAGCGCGCAGCACGTGATACCCAGCGAGCGTGGCCGAAATCGAAACCGGGAGCAGAAGCGGAGAGCGAAGGGCGTGTCCGAGCAGATAGACGGCACCGCTCACCAGAAGCCAGGGCGCCCATGCTGCGAGGGAGTGGGACTCGAACGCCACAGGAAGATCCCAGATCGACAGAGACCGCTCGGTCGCGATGGCAATGGCACCAAGCAGGAGCGCCGCGCCCGTTGCGGCGAGGAAGCCCAGGATAAYGGGTTGCGGGACAACGTGGACCAGATGGCTCAGTCGAGCCCGCCCGATGCCGATTGCAGCAAGTCCGGCAAGAAAGCCCGTCACCGCCACCATCGTCAGCACCGTGGCGACGATCTCGGTGTTGGTCGCGTCCGGCATTCCAGCGGCGATCTTGGCGGCCGCTACGGAGAGGAGGGCCGCCGTGACATCCTGAGGATGCATGACCGTTCCCTTGAATGAGAAGGCCAGGGCCCCGACCACCGCCATGACTGCCGCCGCAATGAGCGCTCCCCCGACCCATTGCCCGACATGGCCGGCCAGTGGCCCGCTGAAAACGATCGCGAAGAACGAGATCGTGTAGACGACGGTTGTCAAACCGACGAGCGCGCCGCCCAGGGTCGCGACAAGCCATTTCAAGTAGGAAACTCCTGCTTCGGGAATGTCAGGGCAGGGGACGGTCGGACGATTTGCAATTTCTGACGCCTCTCCCCATCGAGCGATGCATTACCTGGTCCCTCGAACCAGTGACCGACCGCGACGGGAACCGGGCAAGTCGCAGAAGCCAGGTGGCCGATGTCGTATCGGCATCCAGCAGGTCTCGCCGCAGGCGCCCGCTTCACCAGACCATCGAGCATCGATACAATCGTTCTGCTGCGGGCCTCCACCGCCAGCACCTCTTAGGATCGGCGCTGCGACGGTTGTCGCGGCCGCGTCCGGGGCCGGCGTCGCGACGCGTCAGTGGCCTTGATCAAGGCATCGAGATCGGCGCGCGACAGTCCGACGTCGTCCAGCATCCGGTCTTCGACCGTTGCCAACTTCTCTAGCGGCAGGAGTCTTGCGGTGCCGCGCGACGTCTCCGCCCGCCCGCCTAACAACCGCATCAAGACATCGAACGCCCACTCGGCCGCAAGAACTGTGCGTGACTTCGCTCGGGCGTCGATCTCCACCCCTGACATTGCAATTCTCCCCCACGTGATCATAGTCTTGCTGACTTACGTGAAGTAAGACTGGTGCAGGACAGGTCGTCCAAGCGTCTGTAAAACGTCAACGGCGCGTCTATTCGTCGGAGTTCAGAAGAAAAAGAGATCGTTCTGGGTTTCGGGTCGGTGTCTGATTGCAAGGGAGGTCGTCATGGACGCGAGAGGCCCGCCGGGCTTCCAATTGAAGGTCCTTGGCGGCTTCGAGTTGCGCCGGGCCGAAGAACAAATCCATTTTTCCTCGCGCAAGGCTACCTGCCTGCTGGCCTATCTTGCCTGTACCGCACCGAGGCTACAGCCCCGCGAAAGGTTGGCGACCCTGCTTTGGAGCTCCGGCGACGACGCTAGGGCCCGACACAATCTGCGTCAGGCCATTTCCGAGCTGCGGCGGTTGCTTGGGCACGAGGCTATCGTGACTGACGGCAAGACGGTCGGGCTTCGGTCGGGCGTTTTGGATTGCGACGCCGCACGACTGGGCCAAGCGTTCGGCGAGGCGGGTGTAGTCACCGTTTCCGACGCCGCAGAGCTTTACGACGGACCACTGCTGGACGAAATCCACGTCGAAGAGCCTGCCTGGAACGACTGGCTTCTCGCCGAGCGGGAGCGCCTTTCGGACCTGGCAGTCGGCGCGATCGTCGCGCAGGCCGAACAGGAGTTTGCAATTGGCCATTTTTCCAAGGCAATCGCCTTGGCGCAACGCGCAGTCACGCTGAACAGATTCCGCGAAGACGCCCATCGCGTCGTGTTCAGGGCGCTTGCCGCGACCGGACGAAAGGCGGAGGCGATCAGACGGTTCCACGACCTCACCGCGTATCTTGCCGTGGAGCTTGGAGCCGAACCGGATGGCGAGACCCGACGTCTCGCCGCCTCGCTGCTCGAGACGGATGGCGCCAGGACGCCGCATGTCTTGCAGGCGCACGGCGAGACCGAAACGCGAGGCGAAGCCGGTCGGCCAATGTCGCCGCCGCGGGAAACCGGCCAGCCAGGTCAGGATATTTCCCGGCGCAGACATATTACGATCCTGGTCTGCGGATTGACAGGTCGGGAAGGCCGGACAACCGGGCCCGACCCGGAAGACACCGATGCGGTCCTCCGACCGTTCGTGACCCTAGCGAGCGAACTTGGTGCCTCCTTTGGGGGACATGTTCGCTCGACACCTGACGGAACGGTGCAGATGATCTTCGGCTACCCAGCCGCGCGCGAGGACGATTCTGCCCAGGCCGTCCGTGCCGGCATCGCTCTTGTTCATGCCGCCGCCCACCTCGAGTCTCTGAAATCGGCAGGACTTGCGGCGCGGGTCGGGATTGCGACCGGCCCGTCTGTGATCGGATCGGTGACCACGCCCGGCGGCCATAACGAAACACTGGTTTCGGGGGATATTCTGGCCACCGCATACGATGTGCTGGCGGTGGCTGACGCGGGCGCCGTTGTGGCATCCGAAGCGACATGCAAGCTTCTGCGGAATGTGTTCGGCCTTCGGCTGATTGCGACCGGCACTGACGCGAAGAAGGTCTGGCGTGTCACAAGCCTTCATGACGACGCCGGACACGGCGCGGCGCGGCGGCGGGACGCTCCGGCTCGGCGGGTCGGGCGGCATGAAGAGTTCGAGACGCTCTGCCGCTGCCTCGAAAAGTCGAAGGCGGGCAGCGGGCGCGTCGTCCTGCTCGTGGGCGAGCCCGGCATCGGAAAATCTCGCCTGGTGGACGACGTTCTCGATACGCCGTCGGCAGAGGGCATCGAAATCGTGCGCTACGCCTGTTCCGAACACGACCGGAACCGACCGCTACACCCTTTCATCAACCGGCTTGAATGGCGTGAGGAAATGCTTGCCGCGCGCAGCCCGGAGGAGCGGCGCGACCATGTCGAGGCCCTCGTCCGCGAAGCATCCAGCAAACCGGAGCGCGACGTCGCCCTGATTTGCGATCTGTTGGAACTTCCGGTTGGAGATCATTATCCCGAGCTTCGCGTCAGCCCGGCACAGAAGCGCGAGATGCTCACAACCGCCTACATCGATTGGGTTGCGGGTCAGGCGGCCAAAGCTCCTCTGGTGATACACTTCGAGGATATTCACTGGATCGACCCTAGTTCGCAGGACCTGCTGGCCCGCGTGATCGAACGAGTGACGGATTGGCCGGTCCTGCTGGTGGCGACGATGCGGCCCGACCGCCAGCCGAGCTGGATCAACCAGCCACATGTCACCATGTTGCACCTCAACCGGATCGGTCGTGCCCACAGCGCCGAACTCGTCGGCATGGTCGCAGGGGAAATGCGCCTGCCCGAAACGGTCGTACAGCTGATCGTCGAGCGCGCCGAAGGCGTTCCGCTGTGCATCAATGAACTGACGCGGCATGTCTTGGAGAGCGGATCGTCAGAGACCGATGCGACGGTCTCGCCGCACTTCGCCGCGAAGACGATGCCCGTCTCGCTGCAATCCACTCTGGTCGCGCGCCTCGATCGCTCTTCAGCCTTCCGAGAGGTCGCGCTGGCCGCCTCGGCAATCGGTCGGAGCTTCTCCTTCCACCTGATCGCCGCAACTGTGGACATGTTGGACGGGTCACTGCGCGAGACGCTTGGTCACATGACAAACGCCGGTCTCATCGTTCAGACCGGCACGCCGCCGGACTCCAAGTACGCCTTCGCACATGCTCTCATGCATGATGCTGCTTATAGCATGTTGCTGAGGCGCCAGCGCCAGGCGCTGCATTCCAAAATTGCTGACAGCCTGATCGGACCGCTTTCGGCAACACCGGATAGCCTGCCGGCCACGATCGCGCGCCACCTTTCAGAAGCTGGAAGGGACGCAGAGGCAGTGGACCATTACGTCATCGCCGCTCAAATGGCCCGGCGGCGTTGGGCCAATCGGGAGGCGGCGGAACTGCTCGACGCGGCAATCGCCGCGCTCGAAGCGCTGCCTGACACTCCGGAAAAGCTGCGCCAGGCGATAGACTTGCGTTTTGAGATCAAGAACGCGCTGACGCCGCTGGCGGATTTCGATCGGATCGTCGAAAGGCTCATCGAGGCGCGGCACCTGATCGAAAGGCTCGGCGACAAGAGGCGTCTCTGTCAGTTCCTCGTGCACATGAACCAGTCTCTGGGTTTGTGCGGACGTCCGTCCGAGGCGATCGCTTACGGCCGTGACGCCGAAGCGCTTGCCGGACATCTCGGGGACGATCAGCTTCTGACCGAGGCGAAAGTCTTTCTAGGTACGGCGCAGTACATGGTCGCGGACTATTTCGGGGCGAAGGCGTCGTTCCTCGATGTCCTGGACCTCGTCTCGAAGGCTCCGCCTGACAGGCATTACTTGCTCGCCAGCTTCCCGGACATCACGGCAGGTGCGTTTCTCGCGAAGACCCTCGCGACTCTTGGGGATTTTGAAGATGGCCGACGCCACGGTGTGAAGGCTGTCACGCGCGCAGCGGCCATGGGGCAGCCCTACAGCCAAAGCATCGCGCAATGGTGCCTGGGCGACCTGCATCTGGCGTGGGGAGACATTGCCGCGGCCATCGGTCAATTCGAGTCAGGTCTTGCGCTGGCGCGGGAATGGGACCTGCCCACTATGGTCGCAGGTCATACCGGATCACTCGGACATGCGCTTGTCCTCAGCGGAGACGTCGACGCAGGACTGCCCATGCTCCAGCAGGCCCTGTCCGCTTTCGAGGACATGCGGCACCATATGGGCTTGTCGCTTTTCCTTGTCCCCTTGGCGGCGGCCAGCGTGTTCGCAGGCAACGTCGTCCAGGCCCGTGCGCTTGCCGAGCGGTCGCTGGAATTGGCGCGAGAGAACGGGCACCACAGTGGTGAGGCGGGTGCGAGATACGTCCTGGCCGCGGCCGATGCTCGGGATGGACAGCCCGCGCGCGCGTTGGCCCACTACAAGGAAGCTCTAGAGCTCGCGATGGAGCGGGGGATGCGGCCGCTCTGCGCCCGTTGTCATCTTGGCCTCGGCGAGGCCTATCGGGAACTCGGTGATGAGAGCAGGGCGCGCCATTCTTTCGGTCTCGCGGCAGCGCTGCATCGCGAGTTGGGCATGGCCAGCGCACCCCACGAGGTAGTGGCTGCACACTTGTAACAAGCGGTGGGTGTCCACCCGCTTCAACTCCCGATCCATCCGCTGCCCGGTAGCGGACGGTCCGAGGAAACCGGCTGGGCCGCAATATTGGATGCCGATCAAGCCCCATGGGGGTCAAGCTTGCACGCCGGAACAAACAGGGGCTTCTCCAGTGATGCGCGTTAGACCACTTCAAACCCAATAACGTTCACCAATTCCAATAGGTTAGGTCCCGGAGAAGGTTCGACCACAGACCCTTCCCCTCCGCCACTTGCCCCCTGACAACCATTCTCCGCTGGCAGGACTGGCCGGATTTTGTCGTTATATTCGGCGGTTATAGGCGGCAAGCTAAGCACCGCCTTCTCCGCCGTGATGCCCGAAACAGCTCTCTCCGGCCGCATTGTCTCCGAAGTTGATGACTGCGCGAATTTAGTGTTCAGCTTGCAAGTCATTGGTATAAAAAGTGATTGCGAGATGCCCAATTTGATCGTTTGTGATTTCCGTCTGGAGTGAGAACGAGACCGGCATCCAACTTTCGAACTAGATCGGCCTTTGGCCTGCTGCCGGTTTCGTGCACAGGTCGTTAAGCTAACCCGGCCTTCTGCTCGAACTCAACCGGGCTGACATAGCCGATGGTCGAGTGTCTGCGAAGTGGGTTGTAGAACCTTTCGATGTAGTCGAACACGTCTGCCCTCGCGACATCGCGTTTTCTTTAGACCTTCCTGCCGATCCGCCCGGTTTTGAGCGACGAGAAGAAGCTCTCCATCGCGGCATTGTCCCAAACGTTTCCCGAGCGGCTCATCGAGCATTGCACGCCGTTGTCGGCCATGAGCTTCTGGAACTGCTCGCTGGTATATTGGCTGCCCTGTTCCGAGTGATGCAGAAGCGCGTCGGGCTTTCCACGCCGCCAGATGGCCATGACGAGGGCGTCGGTGACGAGCTGCGCGGTCATCTCCGGCTTCATCGACCAGCCCACGACGCGCCGCGAGAACAGGTCGATGACGGCCGCGACATAGAGCCAGCCTTCGGCGGTCCAGACATAGGTGAAGTCGGCGATCCACTTCCGGTTCGGACGGTCAGCATGGAATGCCCGAACTAGAACGTTCGGCGCGGCAACCCGAAGCGCAAGCATAGGAACAACGGCATGCTGTCAACCGTTGACTTCGAAACCAGGCAGTAGAACCTGAACGAGGCAGGCGTCGGGGGAACTGCGGGCGCCTCACATTGGCACAGTGCGATGCGGTCAGGAGGGGGCATTCACGCCATGAACGGAGCCTCGGAACGCGCTGAGGCTTGCGCTCGCTGACGTTGCTCAGAACGTATTGACCGAGAACCCGACGAAGACCTGGTCGCTAAGCAGAAGATAGCCGCCGCGAAGGCTTACGGGCGACGTGCCGAGACGCTTGCTGATGCTGAGGCTTGCCTCGTCATAGAGGGTGCTGCCCCCGCGCGAGAGGCCCAGGGTGATGCCCGATTTGGCAAAGGTGGTCTGCGCCTGCAGGAAGAACGAGCGGTTGACGCTTCCCACGCTGGCCTGCAGGAAATAGCTGCCCCAGCCGGTGCTTCGGTACCGCTGCGCGCCGCCAGCCAGACCTAGCTTCACTTCGGAAAGATCACCGCCGCCAAAGGCAAGCGCGGGCCCGCCCGACAGCGTCAGGCCCTCGATCCCGAAATCCCACGGAAGCCGGCGCGTCACGCTCAGTCCGGCACTGACGCCGTCCCCGTAGTCGGTTCCGGACGCACCAAAGGTGAAGTCGCCGCGGGAAACACTCAGTACGCCACCCGTGGTGTTGCGTGACACGTCCAAGCCCCAGTATTCGCCATCGGCATGCGCAGAGCCGGCCAGCAAGGCCGAAGTTGCCGCTGCAAAAGCCAGATGTCGCGCCGCGGATTTCAGTAGATCCAAGTTCATGGGGCGCCTTGCCTGTGCGTGCGAGTGAGGAGGATAACACCGCGCAGAGAATTTGCCATCCCCCGGCGTCGGGCCGGCTGATCGTTGCCCAGGCCGATCGACGTCCGGCGTGGTCAGCTTCTTGCTTTCCGCGCCGATCGGCGGACGGCATGCTCCGCTGCCTGGGCCGCAGCCTCGCTCAATCATTGGCCTCTACAACTGCCAGCGCCTCCCGCACACTCTCGTGCCACGGCTGAGCGACCCGGCGATACCCCTCTTCGCTCCGGTGAACGCCGCTCGCGGAGGCCGTGGCCGAGGTTCATGACGCAAGCCCCTCGCTCAGCGACGCCGGACCGGGGTTGAAGGTCACGCTCCACTTTCATCCCGCGCCGGGGTGAGGGCGAAATGACCCGCGGCGGGCGTCCCCGCCGTTCCGGCTGTGAAGGTTAAATCCCGGGCAACAAGGCGCAGATCTTGAATCGCAATCACCTTCAGCGGGCAGAAGCCATAATTCTGCCCTCAAGCCATGCGTTGGTCTGATGACCAGAGCTTGGGGAGGAAGGGGCTGCCGGATCGGCCCGCTTGGTTTCCGGGCCTTGGTGAGGATACCGCGCGGAAGGAATTTGATGCCCGTTTCCAATGGCGAGCAGTCGCTTGACCTGGTTTTGCCGGGCCAGTCGATGACGGTGAACAGCTGGATGGTCTCGGATTGGAACGCAGGCCAGTCCAGCCTTCTGCAATGGTCGCCCGACAACGTCCGAACGGCTTCGGACGGGGTGGTGGACTATATCCTGAGTGCGGCCCCCGCAGGCTCTGAACGGCCCTATCTGGGGGCCGAGGTCCAATCCATGGCCGCGGTGACCACTGGCCTCTGGAGCTGGACCGCGCAGGCGCCCAAGATGGTGGACGGCGCGGTCTTCGGGCTCTTTACCTATCGGGCGGATTGGCAAAACCAGCCCTGGGTCGAATTTGACATCGAATTTGTAGGGGCCGACACCCACAAGGTGCAGCTCAACATCCACATGGAAGACCCCGCAGGCAATCAGGTCCGCCTGGACCAGAGGCCGGGTGGCCCCATCACCGTCGATCTGGGCTTTGACGCCTCGGAAGGGTTTCACCGCTACGAAGTCGCCGTCACCGAGACCTATGCGGTCTTCCTGGTCGATGGCGTAGAGGTCGGCCGCTTCAGCGCTGCCGACATGCCCGGGAATGTCTGGCAGCTTGGCCCGATGCACAGCTTTGTCAATCTCTGGGCCGTGGCGCCGGCGCAAGAGGGTTGGGCGGGCCTATGGAACTATGGCGGCACGCCGCTCGTCGGGCGGGTGGCCCAGGTCTCGGTCGAGCCCGACGGCGCGCTTGACCCGGAGGTGCAGACGACGGGCCTGGCGGGGAACGGCGGTGCCAATTTGATCACCGGCACCGACGAGGCGGATCTGATCACCGGGCTGGCCGGCAACGACAGTCTGTCGGGTGGCTTGGGAAACGACAGCCTTTATGGCGGCGCGGGCAATGACAGCTTTGGGCTGGACGCGGGAAGAGACCGGCTTGACGGCGGGTCCGGGCGGGATCAGATCGTGGTGCACGGGACCTTGGGCGCGACCATTGACCTGGCGCTGACACAGGCGCAGGCCACGGGCCTCGGCCGGGACACAATCCTGAACATCGAGGACATTTACGGGGCCGCCGGCAAAGATCACCTGGCGGGTTCGGAGGGCGACAATCTTCTCTACGGCAACGGAAACACCGACACTTTGCTGGGCCGGGGTGGTGACGACACGCTGTGCGGCGGCGGGGCCGATGACAAGGTCTACGGCGGTACGGGCGCGGATGTTCTGTTCCTGGATGCGGGAAACGACCTGATGGACGGGGGCAGGGGCCGGGACTGGCTTTACGTCTCGGGCACCAGGGCCGCGACGGTGGACCTGGCCCAAACCGGGGTGCAGGTCACGGGTTATGGCAGCGACACCATCCTGAGGGTCGAGAACCTGTCTGGCAGCGTCAGGGGTGACCTGCTGAGCGGCAATGATGCGGCCAATATCCTGGTCGGGAATGGCGGCGCCGATACATTGACGGGCGCGGGCGGGGCCGACCGGCTGATCGGCGGCATGGGACGGGATCTGATGTTTGGCGGCGCGGGCAGTGACGTCTTCTGCTTCGAAGACATCCTGGAGACGGCCGTCGGTTATCGGCGCGACGTGATCGCGGATTTCACCCCCGGGCGCGATCTTGTTGACCTGTCGGCGATCAATGCCCATGCCACGGCGCTTGCGGATACGGCCTTCGCTTTTGCGGGCAAGACGGCGGCGGCCCATTCGGTCTGGCTCAGCACCCGCGGTGCGGACCTCCTCCTGCATGGCGATGTCACCGGAGACGGCAAGGCGGATTTCGAGATCAGGTTTCTGGGCATCCTTCATTTGACCGCCTCGGACTTCGTGCTGTGATGGCGTTCCTGGCTTGACCTGCAAAGGACGGACGTGTTTCAATCTTAGGATGAAAAAAGTGACAAAATCGAACCGAAAACGAGCAAATCTTCCGCCTGTGCGGATTGGCGCGTGACGGCAGGGGAACCGATCTGGTGAACGAGGCCCGCTTCTGCGAAGGTCAGATGTAACCGGTGACGATGTGCGCACTAGAACGGAGCGGGGACAATTCACCCGAAGCCGATACCAGAATTGCCGGAGGCTTGATGAGCAGCTACTTTGAACGCTTCGAGGATCGCGTTCCGCCCGAGCCTGTGCCGCATTCCGAGCTGCGCCAGATGCTTTACCAGTTCCTCGCGGTGATCAATATCGTGCTTGGCACCTGGTACATTGCCTGGCGCTGGACCGACAGCCTCAACCCTGCGGCGCTGTGGTTTGCCATTCCGCTGGTTCTGGCCGAGACCTTTGCCTTCTTCGGGTTGGTTCTCTTCACTTTCAACCTGTGGAAGACCCGCGACTATCCGATCCTGCCGCCGCCCGCCCTGATCGCCGATTGCGTTGACGCCGACACTGCCGTGTCGCGGCCGGTCGGGGTGGATGTCTTCTTCACCACCTACAACGAGGATGTCGATCTGGTGCGGCGCGGGGTCAGCGAGGCAGTCGCCCTGCGCTATCCGCATCCCATCGACCTTGTGGTCTATGTCCTTGACGATGGCCGCCGCCCCGAGATGCGCCAGATGGCCGAGGAGGTGGGCGCGCGCTATGTCACCCGCGCCAACAACATCGGTTTCAAGGCCGGCAACCTGCGGAACGCGATGGAGGTCAGCACCGGCGATTTCATCGTGATCTGTGACGCCGACACCCGGCCGCTGCCCACCTTGCTGGAGCGCACCTTAGGCTATTTCCGCGACCCGGATGTGGCATGGGTCCAGACCCCGCAATGGTTCTATGACCTGCCCGAAGGCACGCCCCTGCCAGAGGCGCTTGGTCGCAGGCTGGGCGGTTTCGGCCGTTTTCTGGGCCGCGCGATCACCAGGGTCGTGGGGCCCGTAAATGTGGGCGCCGACCCTTTCGCCAACGATCCAGAGCTGTTCTATCAGATCATCCTGCGCCGCCGGAACTGGGCCAATGCCTCGTTCTGCTGCGGCGCAGCCTCGATCCACCGCCGCGATGCCGTCGTGCAGGCCGCCCTTGGCAGCTTTTCGGATGCGATCACCAGGCAAACCCGCGCCGCCGAGACCGCCATCCGCAAACTGACCGGGGAGGGGACCATTGACGACACTGTCCTGTCGGCGATGGTTGCCGGCGTGACCGACGAGGAAGAATTCACGCCCTACCGCTTCCATGTCTCGGAAGACATCTACACCTCGATCACGCTGCACAGCGACACCACGAGGCGCTGGAAATCCGTGCTGCACCCCTGGATCGAGTCGCGGATGCTGTCGCCGCAGGATTTGCTGAGCTGGACCATCCAGAGATTCAAATATGCCGGGGGCAGCCTCGACATCCTGTTCCACGACAATCCCCTGTTCCGGCGCGGCCTGACCATGCCGCAGCGGATCATGTATGGCGCGACGTTCTGGTCCTACCTCGGCGGGATCTGGAACTTTGTCTTTCTGATTGCGCCGCTGATCTATCTGTTCACCGGAATTGCGCCGGTCGCGGCCTATACCGTGGACTTCTACAAGCATATCCTGCCCTTCCTCATCGTGAACGAACTGGCCATGATGATCGGCACCTGGGGCATCGCAGGCTACAAGGCCAAGCTCTGGTATCTGTCGTTCTTTCCAATCAACCTTCGGGCGCTCTGGACGGTGCTGAAGGGCGAGAAGATCAAGTTCCCGGTGACGCCCAAGGTCCGGCAGTCGGGCAGTTTCCACCGGCTGGTCCTGCCGCAGATCGCGATCGCGGTTCTCAGCCTCGCGGGCCTCTTGTTCGCGCTGACCTGTTATCTTGCGGGACTGGGCGCCTTCACTGCCGGGGGCCTGGTGGCCAACGGATTTTGGGCGGCCAACAATATATTGGCGATGAGCGGCATCATCCTCGCGGCGTTCTGGCAGCCGGATGACGATGAACCCGCCTTGGAAGAGGGACTGACCGCATGACGCTGAAAGACGGACTCCTGAAGGCGCGGGGGCATATCCTGTTCCTGATCGCGCTGATCACCGCCTTCACCATCGTCTATTATCTGGAGACCTGGGATACCGGCGCCGCCGACAAGACCGCCGCGATATGGGTGGCCGACCCCGCGCTCAAGATTCCGGAGCCCGCGCCGCGCCCCCTCACCCCGGAGGAACAGGCGGCGGCGGTGGCGGCCTGGGCCTATTTTCCTGCCAACCTGCGCCCGGAAACCGGTCTGGTGGATTCGGTTGCGGGCTTTCCCGCCTCGACCCTGTGGGACAGCGGCTCTTTCCTTGATGCGGCCATCGTCGCCGAACGTCTGGGCATCCTGCCCCCCGCCGAGTTCGATGCGATGATGTCAAAGGCGCTGGGGAGCCTCGCCCAATTGCCGCTCTTTGCCGGCAAGCTGCCCAACAAGTCCTTCGACACCAGAACACTGGCGATGACCGACTACCGAAACGCCCCGAGCGAGGTCGGTATCGGCTGGTCCGGGCTGGATCTGGGCCGGATGCTGGTGCCGCTTTATGTGCTTGCCACGCGCTATCCCCAGCACGCGGAGGAGGTGCAGCGCGTTCTGGCACGTTGGAATATCGCGACCTCGACCAAGGACGGGGTGATCGTCGGCGCGGAAAAGACCGAGAATGGCTATGACGTGCTGCAAGAGGGTCGCGTCGGCTATGAACAATATGCGGCGCGCGGCTTTTCCCTGATGGGTTATGACACCGGGGAAGCCATGCGCGTCGAGCGGTTCCTGAAACCCGTCACGGTCGATGGCATCGTCGTGCCAACCGACCGCCGCGCCGGCGAGGGATATGGCGGTCATGCCTTCACCCTGAGCGAGCCCTATGTGCTTTACGGGCTGGAATTCGGCTGGTCGACCCGGATCAGGGAACTGGCCTGGCAGGTTTACCTGGCGCAGGAAAACCGCTTTGCAAAGACCGGCATCCTGACAGCCGTGTCCGAGGACCAGTTGGATCAGTCGCCCTATTTCGTCTACAGCACGATCTACGCCAATGAGACGCCCTGGAAAGTGATGACGCCGAACGGCAAGGATGCGTCGGACTTCCGCCTGCTCAGCACCAAGGCCTCGATGGGCTGGGACGCGCTTTATCAGACCGATTACACCGGCAAGCTGGTCCAGGCGCTCGCCGGGTTGAAGACCGCTGCCGGCTGGCAGACCGGGATCTTCGAAAAGGATGGCAAGGCCGACACCGCCATCACGGCCAACACCAATGCCGGGATCCTTCTGGCCATGCATTTCCGCAGTCTCGGCCCGCTTCTGCATCCGGCCCAGCCGGCGCAATGACCTGAAACCATGATCCCGGAAGAGGAGACCTGATGCGTCCTGAATCTGTGATGGCCGGGCTTTGCAGCGTGAGGGCGCGCGGATGACCGATCTGCGCGCCAGATATGGCTATCCCCTGAACGCGCCGGGGCGCGATCTGCGCTTTGACTTCATGCGCGGCTTTGCCATGCTGTCGGTCGTCGCCGCGCATTTCGAGGCCTTCTCCTGGTTCAACTTCATCTTCTGGGAACGGCTTGGCATCATCTCGGCCGCCGAGCTTTTCGTGATCGCCTCGGGGCTGGTGCTGGGTCAGGTCAACCGGCGCACCATCGAAAAGGACGGGCTGGAGGGGGCGGCGATCAAGCTGCTTGGCCGCGCCTTCATCCTGTACCGGGCGCAGGTCGCGATGATCCTGATCGTGATGCTGGTGGCCCGCCTGCATGTGTTCGACATGGAGGCGGTGACGAGTTTCACCGACCGCTTTGCCAATATCAGCTATCGGCTGATCCCGCGCGAGGATGGCCCCTGGATGTATCAGCTGGGCAGCGTCATCCTGTTGCGGATCTCGCCGCACCAGATTCAGATCCTCAGCCTCTATGTGCTGCTGCTGGCCTTTTCGCCGGTGGCGCTCTGGCTGCTGCGGCATCGCATGCTGGGGCTTTATTTCACGATCAGCTGGGCGCTTTACTTTGCGGGCAAGCTTTCGCCGACGGACACGCTGGTTTTCGGGATGCAGTTTGAATATGCCTTTCCGATCCTGATCTGGCAGGTGATGTTCACCCATGCGCTGGCGGTGGGCTTCTTCAAGGCAGAAATCGCGGCCTGGCTGGACAAGGGCAAGACCCGCGAGGTCGTTCTGATCGTCAGTTGCGTGCTGGCTTTCGGGTTTTTTCTCTTCGCCCAGGCCACGCCGAACCCGTCCTTCCCGGCCTGGTCCCGGCTGGATCTGATGTCCGGGGACAGGTTTCAGGCGATCTACAATGCGAACTTCATCAAGAAATCCCCCGGCCTGCCGCGCCTGATGAATGTCGCCGTCTTCTTCATCTGCCTCTACGCGGCCCTGACCTATTTCTGGCAACCCATCGCGCGCGCCCTGGGCTGGCTTCTGATCCCGCTCGGGGAATCGAGCCTTTACGTCTTCATCGTCCACTTCTTCCTGATTGCCATTCTGGACCAGCTTCCCGGCTACTTTGACGGCATTCCGTCGTTTGATGCCGTCTGGCCGGCCAAGATCTGGGTCAACACGCTGGTCTACATGGGCACGATCGGGACGCTCTGGTACATGGTGCGCCACCGGGTCCTGTTCGGCATCATCCCGCGCTGAGACCTAGGGCTGGCCATTGGCCAGCGGAAGCTTGCAGGCCGCCGGGCCGTCCTTGGCGACCGCCACCAGTTCGGCGGGCCTTGCGGCGGCGGGGAACAGACTGCGGAAATGGCGGTAGGCAATCGCCTCCAGGACAAAGGCATTGGTGGCGCTGGTGCGGGTCGTCTCGTATCCGCCGGTCTCTTCGTAGCGCCCTTCGTACCAGCCGAGCGACGGGTCGAACAAGGGCTGCACCGACAGGTCCAGCGCATGGGTGTAGGGGCTGTCGAAGAAGGTCGCCATCGCGAAAGCCGCGCGCGTGGTGACGAGGGCGAGCGAGGGGCGCACCTTGCCCTCGGCATCGGTTACCGACCAGGGGTATCCATCGGCCATCACCGCGCCCACCATCGAGAAAGGCTCCACCGAGCGGCGAAAATCCGAGCGGGCGGTCAGGCTTCCCGTTTCGGCCAGCCGTTCGGCCTGGATGTCATGCAAGACCACCATCACGTCACGCGCGCTGCGGCCCCCGGACATCTCCTCGGGTGCGACCTGCGGCGCGGCTAAGGGGTCAAAACCGAACTCCAGCCCGAGGTAGGCGGGCGGGGTCGTGGTAATGGGCGCGGTGGTGCCCTTGCTTTCGTAGATCGGGAAAGCGGTCCCGTAGATGCGGATCTGGGCCGGCACCGGGGTTACCGGCGGCAAGGGCAGGGCCATGCCCCAGGCCCGGTATCCCTGCGCCGCATAGGCGTCATACCCGCGCGCGGTTTCCGGGGTGAACTCCGCACCCTTGTCCGAGGGACGGGCGGCGACCAACTGCTGACTGGCGGACTGCACCAGGCAGACATTCCAGCGCGCCACGGCATTGCGGATGTAGGGGGCGAACTGCGGATATTCCTCTGCGGCGATCCGCAGCCAGATCAGAAGACGACCGACATCGACCGCAGACCAGCCCGCATCACCCGGCTTGAGGTCGGCCCCCAGCATGTCGTTGTTCTCGGTGCCGTAAAAGCGGTTCGGCAACTGGTCGGCCGAGATCTGCATCGTGTTCAGAAACGCGAGCAGCGCGGAAAACGCGCGGTCCATCTCGCGGCTGTCGATGATGTCCATCCGCCGCGCCAGGACGAGTGCCGCCACCTGGTCGCCCACCGACCACATCGTGGCCACCGGAACGCCCGCGCGCGCCGGGACGAGCGTATTGGCCGGAACCGACGCCCGCGGCCCGGTCTGCAGCGGCGGGCGCTGCGGCGCCACGGGTTGTTGCACCACCGCCGGGCCCTGGTTTAACGACGGCGCCTTCCCTTGCGTCCCGATCGGCGGGGCCGCGACTTGCGGTCTGACAACCGGGGTCTCCGGGGCGAAATATTGCCAGGCCGCCCGCGCCCAGACCATTTCCTCTGCGCTTAGCGCCGTGGATTTTGACGGCGCAAGAAAGGCGGTCGGGGCCGGCTTCTTGGCGGGTTTCGCCGCTTTCGCCTCCGAAGCGGGCGGCGTCTTCGGGGGGGAAAGGGGGGCCGGCAGATCCTGCGCCAGCGCAAAGCTTGCGGTCAGCCCCAGGGTTGCAATCATGACCAGCGCCTGCGACAGCGACTTTGCACAAACTTGCTGCCGACGATGTTCTGCAACCGTGTTTTTGCCATGGAGAACAGCGGTGCGGATCATGGATGGCCCTCATTGCTTGTGGATACCCGACTTCTAACTTAGCCTTGAATGATTGTCTCGCCGGGCAGACGGACAAAATGCGGATGAGGGGAAGATCTACATGAAATGGCGTCTTTTTCAGTCTGTTGCCGTCATAGGTTCGTGTGTTTTGGGTCTTGTCGTGTCCTCGTCCGCGCGCGCCGAGCAGGCCTTGCCCGATCGCCCCTTGAGCGAAGCTTCCCTGATCGCACAACCGCGCAACGGCAGCCTTACCCCGGCCGAATGGGAAATGGCAAAGACGGCCTGGCTCTACTTCCAGCGCAACGTTGCACCCGACAGCGGACTGGCCAATTCCGCCGACAATTTCCCCTCGACGACGATGTGGGACACGGCCTCGTACCTCGCGGCGGTGGTGGCCGCGCGGGGCCTGGGTCTGATCGAGGAAAAGGAGGCCGTGGACCGGCTGGGCCTTTCACTCGCCACGCTGCAGCACATTCAGCTCTTTCGCCAGGAATGCCCGAACAAGGCCTATGACACCAACACGGTCGACCCCACCAATTACCGCAATAAACCGGGTGAGATCGGCTGCTCCGCGCTCGACATGGGGCGTCTGATGGTCTGGCTGAAGATCATCGCACAGCGCTATCCGCAGTTCGAACCGACCATAGCACTGACCATGCGGCGCTGGAACATGTGCGCCATCGCGCCCTCGACCGGCGTGCTGTACGGGGCGGCGATCGGTGGCGACGGCGCCACCGTGCACCTGCAGGAGGGCCGCCTTGGGTACGAGGAATATGGCGCGCTGGCTTACCGGCTTTGGGGCTTTGATGCTGGCGTGCCGCTGCAGCAGGCGCCTTCCGATTCCGTCTGGCTTTACGGCGTCGAAGTGCCCTACGACAGCCGCGACCCGCGCGACCTCGGCGCGCACAACTATGTGGTGACCGAAAGCTATGCCTTGCTGGGCATGGAGTTCGGCTGGAAGGCGCTGAGCGAAAACCCGCAGACGGAATGGATCGTCCGGGCGGCACAGAACGTCTACGAGGCGCAGCGACGGCGTTATCTGGCCACCGGCATCCTGACCGCGCGCACCGAACACCAGTTGGGCGAGTCCCCGTACTTCGTCTACGACACCCTGTTCAGCGACGGGACCGCCTGGGCCACGATCACCGAAAAGGGCGTCCTGATGCCGGAACACGCGGCTGTCGCGGTGAAAAGCGCGGTCAGCCTCTGGGCTTTGTGGGACACGCCCTATTCCCAGCAGCTGTTCGATCTTGTGGCCACGCAGTTCGACCCGGCCAAGGGATTCTTCGAGGGGATCTACGAGGACGGGCGCGGGGTGATCCCGGCCCTGTCGGCCAACAACAACGGAGTGATCCTGGAGGCCTTGCTGTTCAAGGCCGGGGGCACGCTACTCTGGCCCGAACCGGTGCGCAAAGACTGGTCCGGCACCGAGGACCAGGCGCGCGCCCATTGCCTGCCTTACGGAGCCACCAACTGATGGCGGCGTTCTACCGCTTGGCAAACTCATGCAGGGCGATCGAGGTGATCACCCGGTCAGCCATGCCCGCCAGTTCGCTGCGGTCGCCGGCGCTGAACTGGCGCGGCACCTTGTCGAGAAGACACAGCGCCCCAAGCCGGATGCCATCGAGGTAGATCAACGGGGCGCCGGCATAAAAGCGCAGGAAGGGTTCGCCCAGCACCATGGGATGGCTTGCAAAGCGCGGGTCTTCCAGCGTGTCCGGCACGACGAACACATCGTCGGCCTGAATCGTGTAGTTGCAGAAGGCCAGACGCCGGGGCATCTCGGTCAGATCAACGCCGATGCGGGCCTTGAGCAGTTGTGTGTCGCGGTCAAGAAGGGTCACCAGGGCAATCGGCACATTGAAATGCTCTTTTGCTTCCAAAACGATGGCATCCAGCTCTGGCCGGGCTTCAGGGCCGAGAAGGCCAGTTTCCTGAAGTGCCTCGAGGCGGGCAACCTCTCTGTGCTGGTCGGAGTCGCGGGTCATTCGGACTTTGCCTTGAGATTGAGCATCTGCCTGAGCAGATCCAGTCCAAAACCATCCGCCTGTCAACGTACATGTATATGCAATTCGTTGGTTGTACGGTTTTTTGTGGCCAAATCTCTTCGAATCTGTCACGTCCACAGACAAAGGGGCCGTGAAGGTTCCGACCGTGTTGAGGCCCATTTCCTGGTATCCGTCCGATTTGGATTGCTCGCCTGCTGATGGGGGGGCTTGTTGGCATGACCTTGCGCGGTCGCATCAGAGAAGATTGCCCCATGACAATCCGCAACATTCTGATCTCGCTGTTCCTCCTGATGGGATTGGCGCTCTTCGCATCCGTGTCGGCGCAGATGTATGTGGCCTACGCTGACTATGGTGCTGCGTCGAGTTCGGCGAAATCGAACAGTGCGCGCGAATTGCTCGCGCGGCTGTCGGTCTCCGTGTCCAACCAGCGTACCTATTCCTATCTGGCGTTGCTCGGCACGCTATCGCCGAAGTCGGATCTGGCCGAGACGGGGAAGTTGGACAGTGCCCTGCTCGACAGCGCGGTCAGCATCGTGTCGGACCTCGGCACCCCGGAGGGGCGCACGACGATCAGTTCGATCAAGTCCGATATCGTCTGGCAGGACGAAGCGGTGGGCCGCGCTCTGGCCGCGGCCAACACGGGTCCGCAGGTCACCCTGGCGCTGCAGTCTTTCCAATCCTACTCAAATATCATCCGCAAGCTGAACTCCCTGCGAAGCGCCTTGCTGGCGCGCGAACAGCCGGTGGACAGCGTGACATCCCAGGCATTTCAACTGCGCCGGTTTTCCAGCCTTGTCCTTGAAAACCTGGCGCGCAACCGCCCGCTGATCTGGCAGATGGCGGTAGGGGAACCCGGGAAAGCGGCCCCCACGATGCAGGAACAGGCCGAGCGCAATGCCGCGCGGGCGGGCCTGACCATTGAACTGCTGAGTGACCAGCCCCATGCGCTTGGCGATCCGATTACGCAGAAGGTCGAGAAGGTGATCGACCTCTACAACACGCGGTATCGCCCGATCGAAATGCAGCTTCTGCGGGTGACCTCGCAGCAACTGCCCTTGGGGACGATCCCGCAGCGATGGAACGACAGCGCCGAGGAAATCACCGGTGCGGTCGCGGAGCTTCAAGAGGCTCTGTTCGACTTTTCCCGCGCCCGTCTGGCGGCGCTTGAGGCGGCGGCGCAGCGGCGGCTTCTGATGTGGGTCGGCATCATGGTGGCCGGGGCGGGCACCGTCTATCTGGGAACGCGCACCGTGCTGCTGCGCCTGGTGCAACCGCTCGGCGACTTGCGGGCCAGCATGATCCGCCTGGCTGATGGCGATCTCGAGACCCCTCTGCCGACCATCAAGTATCTGGACGAGGTGGGGATCATGGTGGATACCCTGCGGGTCTTCAAATCCAACGCCGCCCGCCGGGCTCGCATGCATGCTGAACGGCTGGCGCTGCATGACCGCCTGAAGCAGGCCTATCGGCAGTTGAAGCTTGATCTGGAGGCCGCGGCCGCCGTCCAGGAGGCGCTTTTGCCGGTGGCTTCGCGGCTGGGCGGCGTGCGGTTTGCAGGGCTGCTGCGCCCCTCTCATTTCATCTCGGGTGATACCTATGACGTGTTGCGACAGCCCAATGGCGCGGTGCACTTCTTTCACATCGACGTGGCCGGCCACGGCGCTGCAGCGGCTCTTGTTTCGGTGGCCTCGCACAGCACCCTGACACAGGCCGTGCTGAAGCGGCGCAGCGGCGAGACCCTGGCCGAGACGGTTGCCCGCATCAACCTGGACTGGCCCGAACATCTGCCGTTCTTCACCATGGTCCTGGGCGAGTTGAACCCGGAGTCGGGTCAGGGCGTCCTCATCCAGGCCGGTCACCCGCCGCCGATCCTGCTGCGCAGTACGGGCGAGGTGGAACAGATCGGCGACGGCGGCCTTCCGGTTGGCGTCATCAGCGGTGCGACCTACGAGGAGGTGCGCTTCAGCTTCGGGCTGGGCGATCGCCTGATCGTCTATTCGGACGGCGTGACCGAAACCGAAAACCCCGAGGGCCAGGCCTTCTCGGAGGAGCGTTTGCTGGACTCCGTGCGCAACCTTGGGCGGATGCCGACGGACAATCTTTTGAGCCATCTGATCGAAGAACTCCGGCTCTGGCGCAGTTTGGAAAGCTTCGAGGATGATGTAACAGTTCTGATTTTGGAGGCGACAGAGAATGCAGATAACTGAAGAAATCCGCGAGTCGGTGCTGATCCTGACGATCGACGAGAAACGGCTGGACGCGGCAAGAGCTCCGGCTCTGCGGGAGGCAATCTCGGGTCGGATCAAGGATGGCCACAGGCAGATCGTGGTCGACATCGCTGCCGCCGACTTCATGGACAGTTCCGCCCTGAGCGCCCTGATCTCAAGCCTGAAATTACTGGGGGCGCAGGGAAAGATGGCCATCGCCGGGGCCCATGGCCCGGTGGAGCGCCTCTTCGCGCTGACCCGGATGGACCGCGTGTTCTCGCTCAACGCGACGACAGGCGATGCAATCGCGAAACTCTTGGGATAGCGCGGAGCAATATGGAAACGGATCGAGTCTGGAGAATTGAAGCCGATTACGACGCTGTCACAGATGTCGCAGTCGCCGTTCGCCATCATTGCGAAGGTCTGATGCAACCGCAGGACGCGGGCGACGTCGAACTTGTCCTGGTCGAGGTTTTGAACAACCTGATCCGGCACGGCTACCGCGACGGCAAGGGGATCATCGAGGTCAGCGCCCATTTCCACAAGAACGGCTGCCGGATCAGGGTGGTCGATTGGGGTCTTCCCATCCCCGACGATGTCCTGGAAGCCGCCCGCCAAGGGGCGAGCGGGCCGGATTTCGATCCTCTCGACCTGGAGAACCTGCCGGTGGGCGGCATGGGGCTGCCGCTTGTTTTCGCGGTTATGGATAGCGTGGGTTACACCAGCGAGAAGGGGCGCAACGAACTGTCCCTGATCCGCCGCCGCCGGGACTGACGCAAGCCCCATATCGTTGATCGAGCCGACCCGCACCGAAACCTGGCCCGGGTCGCGCCGAGAAACGATGCTGACCGATCTTTTCGGACCGACATTTCAGGAAAGAACAGCGCCCGCTTCGGGGGGCGTGGCCGCGATCGGCGACACCTTGCCGCTTGGCGCAGGGACGACGACGCCGGAGGTCCCACTCCCCCCTCGGCTGGCAGACCTATGGCACCTTTGCCCGGACCCACGTGCAGGCTGAATAGCACTTCGGGTCCTCGTGAGAGCAAGATTCCTGTGCGGATTCGGGCGGTCACCTAGCCCCGCGAAATGGGCAAACCCAGTTCCTCACGGTTCTTCAAGACCAGCTTGGAATCCATTCGCCTTGCAGCAACGATGTATATGCTCTTCCCGCCGTCGCTGCGCAACGAGGCGGACCAGCTGCATGAACGCGGAATTGAGGTAAGCCATGAAACGGTGCGGTTCTGGTGGAACCGGTTCGGCCCGATGTTTCCTGCCGGGATCCGCCACAAGCGGGTCGATCGAATGCAGTCTTTGCCCCATTGGCGCTGGCACCTGGACGAGGGTTTCGTGAAGATCAACGGCGTCAGGCACTACCTTTGGCGGGCCGTTGACCACGAGGGAGAAGTCCTGGACGCTCTCGTCACAATGCGCCGGGATCGCAAGGCTGCATTGAAATTCCTCAAGAAAACGATGAAGCGGCACGGTCGTTCGCCTGTCCGCGTTACGGACAAGCTGCGGTCCTACGGTGCGGCGCTGAAGGACCCTGGATTGGCTGACGGTCGCGTGTCAATCGGCCCGCAAAACTGACCCCGTATCGGCGTTCAATTTTGACCCCCTTTTGGCGTCGAGATCAGGGCCTGAGCCGACGGAACTGATCACAGAGTGAAGGCGGGTCAGGCCCTGATCGGGGTCAGGCGCGGTTCTTGAAGCGCCAGGATGCGTTGCCGGTTTCGATGATGTCGCAGTGGTGAGTGAGACGGTCGAGGAGCGCGGTGGTCATCTTGGCGTCGCCGAAGACAGCGGGCCATTCACCGAAGGCAAGGTTGGTAGTGACGATGACCGAGGTGCGCTCATAGAGGCGGCTGATGAGGTGGAAGAGCAGCTGGCCGCCGGATTGCGCGAAGGGCAGATAGCCGAGTTCGTCGAGGATGACGAAGTCGAGGCGGGTGAGGTAATCGGCCATGCGGCCCTGCTTGCCGGCCCGGGTCTCGGTCTCCAGTCGGTTGACCAGGTCGACGACGTTGAAGAAGCGGCCGCGGGTGCCACCCCGGATGAGGGCGCGGGCGATCGCGATGGCGAGGTGTGTCTTGCCGGTTCCGGTTCCGCCGATGAGGACGACATTGCGCTGGTCGGCGACGAAGTTGCCCGTGGCCAGATCCTTGACCAGACCTTCGTTGATCGGGGTGCCGGTGAAGTCGAACTGCTCGATATCCTTGGCCAGCGGCAGCTTGGCGATGGTCATCCGATAGCGGATGGATCTGGCCTGCTTCTCGGCAATCTCCTACTGCAGTAGATCGCCCACGATCCTTGGCGGCTCATGCTGGCGTTTGATCCCGGCGGCCATGACCTCATCCCCGCGGGCGTATGCCCGCAAAATGCGGGCGGGGGCACTGCGCATCCCGAAGAGCTTGAGGCTGCCCATCAGGTCGAGGATTTGGGTGCGTTCCATTTGGACTGGTTCTCCTGAGGCTATCGTAGCGTGCGCAATCCGCCACGGGCTCGTGGGTCAGGCGCAGCGAGGTTGGGGTCAGTAGAAGCGGTGGTGGGGAAGGATCCCGGCGGCGGGCGAGGATGTTGATGATGACCGGGGCGGAATGGACGCCCTGATCTAGGGCTTCGCGGCAGGCGGCCTCGACGGCCTGAAGCCCGTCGTCCGGCACTTGGGCCAGGATCTCGACCATCTGGCGGTCACCATCATCGCTGCCCTTCAGCTTGCGCCGGATCGCAGTCATGGCGGGCGGAAGGACCCAGTCCTTGAAGGGAGCGCCGTTACGCAGGGCTCCAGGTTTGCGCGCCAGAACAGGCACATAGTGCCAAGGGCCATAGATCGTCTGGCCTCGTCCAAAGGTGCGGGCGTGATCCCCGACGACCACCCCGTCCTGTCGGATCACGATCCTCTCCGCATAGGCATGGACATCGACGGGCCGCCCGACTGCCGTGGCGAGGACTGAGTATTTGTTCCTCAGGGAATTGATCCCCCGGATCAATTCCTGATCTTCGTCACTATCGAACCTAACCGTGCAGGTCTTCGAGACCGACGCAGGCGTGCTGTGGAAGCCGTCGAACGGCCCCATGTAAGGCACGAGATGCGGCCGCTCGGTCTCGAAGACTTCCCAGATCGTCTTGTCGCCCTCTTCGGGATGGCGGTGCGCCTTGGCATGGGCGATGCATTTGTCGAGGAGCCAGGCATTCAGCTCATCGAGGCTTGTCACGCGAACGCGGGGCGTGAAGAACCGCTCGCGGATCAGTCCGACCTGGTTCTCGACCTGCCCCTTCTCCCAGCCCGATGCCGGGGTGCAGGCCACTGGCTGGACCAGATAGTGGCTGCACATCTGGAGGAAGCGGCGGTTGTATTGCCGCTCCTTGCCCGCGAAGATCGCCTCCACTGCCGTCTTCATGTTGTCGTAGATGCCCCGCGTGCAGGCCCCCTTGAAGAAGGCGAAAGCCCGATYATGGGCATCAAAAACCATCKCTTGGCTCTCGCGCATGTAAGCCCGGGCGAACATCATGCGGCTGTGGCAAAGCCGGACATGGGCCACCTTCACCGTCACGGTAACGCCCGAGATCAGCACCACCTCATGGCTCCAGTCGAACTGATAAGCTTCGCCCGGGGCATATGAGAGCGGCACATAGGCTTCCGCCGTCACCGCGCCACGGTTCTGAGACCAGGTCTTGGCGAACCGGCGGACGGCATCATAACCGCCCTCATAGCCCAGACCGCGCAGGTCCTCGAAGATCCGGATCAGCGTCAACCGCTCCCGCGCGGGTTTGTTCACATTCGCCGCCAGGACCTGTTCGAGCTGCGCCTGCYAGGGTCCAATCCGCGGCATTGGCTGCCGCTCCCGCTCGTAGCTGAACTCCGTCTCGTCAGACCGCAGGATCTTCCGGACAGTATTCCGAGACACGTGCAGCTCCCGCACGATCTTCTTCACCGACCAGCCCTGAACGTGAARGGCCCGACGGACCCGCGCGATCGTATCCACCCCTTTCAACTCCCCCTCCGCCCGCTGCATCACAGCGGACGGTCTGACACAACATCAGGGGGGGCAAAATTGGACGCCGATCACCCCACCTAAGGGGTCAAAATTGCACGCCGAAACACATCGATCATTTAGCCCCGGCGCATGACCAGGCGCAGCCCGTTCCGCGGCTTCAAGACTTCGCCTGAGAACATTCGTCTCGCCGTTTTGATGTACGTCCGGTTCCTGTCACGTCTGATGCCAAGCGCGGCCATAGCCCGCGCCGTCCCTCAGCGCGAGTTCCAGCTCGCGATATTTGGGCGTCGCATCCGGTAGGCTTTCAAAGCAGGCGCGCAGGTCTTGAGGGGGCATTGGGTTTGCCTTCAGGACTTTCCGTCATTGTGCATGGCCCGCGCGGCCACACGGGCTTTGGCCTCCGCGGTGTTGCATTGGACGCCTAGCGCGTAGGCGGCGCTGTTCAGGATGCGGCGGGCGTGGGGGTCGGTCATGGTCAGGGCTTCGGAATGCAGCCAAGCGATGATGTCGTTGGTCGCATCGTTGTGGCCGCGTTCGTATTCTTTGATTTTCATGCTTTTGACCTGTTTTGGAAACACATTGCCAGTTGTTCTGTGCGGCACCGCGCGCCCGCCGACAGCCTGGGATGCGAGCGTTCGAACATCCCGCGCCTCCAATGCCAGGCGTGCCTTGAACGCCGCGTCGTGGATCCTGCGTTTCGACCTGTTCTCTTCTGTTGTGGAGACCTGTAGACCTCGGATCTTGGCGTCCGTCGCTGCCCGACTTTCGGAGCGCGGTCAGTGTCTTGGTGCGGACAACATCTTGGTCAGCAAATCGGGGGATCCAAAGCCGCCGGATTTGGAGACGAGCCAGCACCCGTCGAGTGTTCCGCCCCGCACGATCGACAGCGGCAGTCCGGGACCGACCTCGCCCACACAATCCAGGCTGCGGGCCATGATCGCCGACAGAATGACCGACAAGGCGTCGCCTCCCGTCACGAATATGGCGCGCCCCTGCAGGTCGTCGGGCGTAATCCGCAGAGCCGCCTGATGAAGGGCGGCCGCGGTCGCTGCCGCATCTGCGCAATCGGGCACCGGGTCGATCAGAATGCACGCGCCGGGTTGCGCCGGAATGGGGCCGATTGCGGGGGCGGGCAGGGTAAGCGCCAGCGCCATGGCCAGTTGCGCGCGCGTCGCAGGATGGGTTGTGCCGATCATCAGAATGCCCAACGGCGGGCAATCCAGGGGTTGCGCAGGACCAGCCAGGGATTCCGCCAGAGCGCGGCTGCCTACCCAGAGAAGGTTGTCGTCTTCCTGACGTGCGACCGCCTGATCCAGATCCCCTTGTGTCGTGGCATCCACGATGAGGACACCGGTTGCGCCAGAAAGCCCCGACGATCCGGAAACCACGTTCAGACCCGCCTTGTTCAGACCCGCCGCGATGTCGGATCGGGCGGCGGGATGCCAGTCCTCTCCGTTCCGGACCAGATGCATTCCATTCCTGGTAATGCGTCCCATCGCGGGAAAAGCGGGTGCAAAGAAGCACTTGGGGGCCTGAAGATACTGCATCATGGCTGCGGTCGCGGCAAACGGATGACCGCGCAGCACGCTGTCCACCTTGTGAAACCAAAGCGCGTCCTGGCCCCCCTTGGCCACACCGAGCACGCCACAGGCGCGCGCCGTGGCCGCCTGCGCCTCGTCCGCCGTGCCGTCGCGGCTTTCGCTGCTGATGGTCAGCATCGGGCGGTCGGGGATCTCTGTCTCATGCAACACCAGTCCGACCGGCCGTGCGGGGCTGGCAAACGGGGCCGCAGCGTCAAGGGCGCCGGTCAGATCATCCGCCACCAGGCGGAGGGCGCCGCCGGTGAATCTCATGCCTCTGCCTCGGGCACGATATCGAGGGCCAACCCTCGGCCTCGCAAATCAGCCTCGGCCTCGGGGGAAATCCGCGCATCCGTGACGAGCAGTCCGATGTGCGAGATGTTTCCGAATGTGCAGAACGCACGGCTGAAAATCTTGCTGCTGTCGGCGAGCAGAACCACATGATCGGCTGCCATAAGGAAGGCGCGCTTGATTTCCGCGAGGTCGATGGACGTGTCGGAAAGCTCGGTTGCCGTCATGGCATGTGTTCCAATGAACGCGATATCCGCATGCAGGCGCTGGATGGATTGGAGCGCGCCGCTGCCAAGCAGGGTTGTCGACCCCGAGCGCACGCTGCCCCCCGCCACGAAAACCTGAATGGCCGGGTTGGCCGAAAGGAGCGTGGCGATGGCAAGATCATTGGTAAAGGCCGTGAACGCGATACCCCGATCACGCGCGAACTGCGCCGCAGCCGCCGTGGTCGTGCCACTGTCGAAGATGACCGTCTGCCCCGGTTTGATCAAGTTGGCCGCGCGTTGCCCGATCGCGCGCTTGGCCGAACTTTCCAGTGCGGTGGCAATCTCGCGCGCGGGCTCGAAGCTGCCATGGCGGTTGACGTTCAGGACCGCGCCGCCATGCGTACGTTCCAGATGGCCGGACTCGCACAAGTAGTCCACATCGCGGCGCAGGGTCGAAAGGGACACATCAAGCGCATCGGTCATGTCTTTGAGAGAGGCCATGCCATCCCTGCGCAGCATTTCAATAATTCGCGCGCGACGCATCGCTGGCAGCATGGTGCCCGGCTCCTTCATTTCTGAGACCTACCTAAGATGCACGGCAAACCAGCGTCAAGAAGTTTCACAAAGTTTCAAAAGGCGGCGGAATTTGACAAAGTATCTTCCAAAATAATCCAACACGTGCCAAAACATGCCAAGGGGTGGAATCGATGAGACAGCGCTGATGCGCGTGCCGCCTCATAATTCTGTGGGAGGAATACAATGCGGAAATTGCTGAACGGCACCCTTGCGGGTGTCGCGAGCCTGCTCATGGCTACGGTTGCCATGGCAGAGACCAAGATCGGTGTGATCGTGCCCACCCTCGATGCACAGTTCTGGAATTCTTACGTCCAGTTCATGAAAAAGGGTGCCGACGAGCTGGGCGTGAACCTGATCGTCCTGAACGCGGACAACAAGCCCGACCAGATGATCAAGAGCCTGGAAGATCTTGTGGCGCAGGGCGTGGACGGGATCATCTATACCCCGTATTGGGCGACCGCCGTTCCCGGGCTCACGCTGGCGAAAGACGCCAACATTCCGGTGATCCTGACGGACAGCTATGCGGACTTCCCGCCCCAGGACGCGAAATTCCCCAATTACCTGGCATTTGTCGGGCCAAGCGACCGCGCTGCGGGCAAGCAGATGGCTGAGGCGCTGTTCGCCAGCCTCACCCCGGCGGCGGATGGCAAGAAATACATCGCGGCCGTTGACGGCACTGCGGGCACGTCGGTTGCCATCGACCGCCGCGCCGGCTTGCAGGATGCGCTGGATGCGGCGCCTGATGTGGTTCTGGTCGGCGAGGTCGACGGCAACTTTGTGCGCGACACCTCGCAGACCGTGTTTGAAAGCCTGTGGCAAGGCAACCCGAAGATTCAGGGCGTTTGGGCCGCGAATGGTGGCACGGCGACCGGCGTGATGGCCGCGATCACTTCGGCCGGAAAGACGCCCGGCAAGGACATCATGGTCGTCGCAATGGATCTGAACCCCGAGAACGTGGATGCCGTCGAGAAGGGCACGCTGCTGTTCGACATCGGGGGCCATTGGCTGCAAGGCGGTTTCGCCCTGGTCATGATGTATGACTACCTGAACGGGAAGGAGATTCCTGCCGCCCAGGCCAACGTCAAGCTGGACCTCTTGCCCCTGACCAAGGACCGCGTGGCGCAATTCCACGCCGATTTCCCCGAGGGCGTGCCGGTCTATGACTTCAAGGCGCATTCCCGCACCTTCAACCCCGACGCGCAGACCGTGTTCGAGATGCACTACAGCAAGTGACGCTTTGGCCAGGCGCCCGAGGTGCCTGGCCAGACCTTCTGCAAGGCGTGGAGCCTTGCCAGACCAAAGCCCCATGAAATGGAACCGTCACCGTGCTGACCGCCGAGAACATCAGTAAGAGCTTTGGTGGCGCCGCTGCATTGCGAAATGTGTCGGTGCAGTTCCAGCCTGGCGAAGTCGTCGCCTTGGTCGGCGAGAATGGTGCCGGCAAATCGACACTTCTGAAGGTGCTCGCCGCCGTGGTCGCGCGGGACGGCGGTTCCGCCACCATCGACGGCCATCCCTATGCACCCAAAACCCAGCGTCAGGCGGAGCGGGCCGGCGTGGCCCTCGTGTTTCAAGAGCAGAACGTCAACCACGCCGTGACCATCGCCGAGAATATCATGCTGGGTCGGCTGCGCGATTTCCGGAAGTTCGGGCTGATCGACCGGGCCGGGCTGAACCGGGAAGCGCAAGCGATCCTGGAGCGGATCGGCGCAGAATTCAGCGTGCATGACGACATCGCCGCGCTGGACCTTGGGCAGATCAAGACGATCGAGGTGGCGCGTGCGCTTGCCCTCTCCCCCCGGTTCATCTTCTTCGACGAGAGCACGGCTTTCCTCAATCATGCCGAAGCCACGCGGCTGATGGCAGTGATCGGCGAATTGCGCCGGCAAGGCATCGGGATCGGCTTCGTGTCGCATCATCTGCAGGAAGTCTTCGATATTGCCGACAAGATCGTGGTTCTGAAGGATGGCGCTTTGGTTGGCGCCTACCCCGTGTCCGAAATGACCGAGACCCGGTTGTACGAACTGATGGTCGGTCGGGACATGGTGGGCGGCCTGTTCCCGCCGCGCGCAAGGATGATGGGCGAAGATGATGTGCTCGCGGTCCGCGATCTCGCGACAACTGACGGCGTGTCGATCAGTCTCGCCCTCCAGGCGGGGGCGGTGGTCGGGATCGGCGGCCTGAAAGGCTCTGGCGGCGAGGCGGTCATTGCCGCACTGGCAGGGTCGGAGCGGGTCAGATCAGGCGCCATGCTGCACGACGGCAAGCCCCACGCGCCGCGCCAGCCACGCGACGCCTGGCGCGACGGAATAGCAACCCTGCCGGGCGACAGAACGGGTGAAGGCGTGATTTCCGCGTTCTCGGTTCTGGAGAACCTGACACTCGCGGCCAGACCCCGCCGTTTCGGCTGGATTGCCGACCGCGCTGCCATGCGCCGCATGGCCCTTGCGCAGGTTGAAGGGCTGGCGATCAAGACGCAGAGCCTCGATGCGCCCGTAGGGTCGCTCAGCGGCGGCAACATGCAGAAAGTCGCGCTTGGCAAATGCCTTGCCGCAAGGCCGCGCATCCTGTTGCTCAACAACCCGACCCGCGGCGTCGATATTGGCGCCAAGGCCGAGATCTACCGCGTGATCCGGTCGCTGGCCGACGCCGGCATGGCGGTGCTGATGGTGACGGAGGACCTGCCCGAGCTTCTGGGCCTGTCGGACCGCATCCTCATCACGCGGCGCGGATGCATTTCGCACGAGTTTCCCCCCGGCGCACGCCCCTCGGAAGAAGATGTAGTCAAATGGATGATGTGATGCCCGAAACCTCCAAGACCGTCGGCGTGGCGCAAAAGCCAAGGTTGGCGGCATTTGTGCGGCAGGCGTTTCCTGTCCTGATGCTGGCGGCACTTTGCATTGCCTTCGCGCTGATGTCCGACCGGTTTCTGACGGTCAACAATGCGCTGATCGTCATGCAGCAAAGCGCGGTCCTGCTGGTGGCGGCCGTCGCCATGACCTTTGTCATCGTAAGCGGGTCCATCGACCTGTCGGTCGGCTCGATCGTCGCTGTCAGCGCCCTGGCGGCCGCGAGCATGTCTTCGACGTTCGGCGCTTTCGCGATCCTGCCGGCCATGCTGGTCGGATTGGCCTGCGGTGCGATCAACGGCGCACTTTTCGCTTATGGCAAGGTGCCCTCCTTCATCGTGACCTTGGGCACGCTCGTCATCTTTCGCGGCATCGTGCTGTTGTTCACCAAAGGCGCGCCGGTTTCGATCTCTGACACGCAATTCCTCGACATCTTTGCGGGCCGGCTTCTGGGGATTCCGAATGCGGTGCTGATCGCTCTGGTCGTCACCGGGCTTGCCGCGCTCGTCTTCAACCACACCGTTTTCGGGCGCGAGCTGCGCGCGATTGGTGGCGGCGAACGCGTGGCGCTTCTCAGCGGGATCAGCGTGGCGCGGGTGAAATTCGGCGTGTTCCTGCTGTGCGGCTTTTTGTGCGGCATCGCGGGGCTCTTGCAAAGCGCACGCACGATGGCCGCGACGGCACAGCTCGCACAGGGGCTGGAGCTTGACGTGATCGCGGCGGTTGTCGTCGGCGGCACACCCTTGACGGGCGGCATCGGGCGCATCCGGGGCACCATTCTGGGCGTGCTGATCATCGCAATTCTGTCGAATGGCATGAACATGACAGGTATCGACCCCTATCTGCAGAACATCGTCAAAGGTCTCGTGCTGATCTTCGCCGTGTTTCTGACGATCGACCGCAGCAAAATTCAGATCATAAAGTGAGTATCTCCGTGACCCATGCAATCCTCGCAGTGACGATAGGCGACCCGGCAGGCATCGGACCAGAAATCTGCCTGAAAGCCGCAGCAAGCCTTTCAGAGCGGCTGTCGGATCATCAGATGGCCCTGGTTCTGATTGGTAACGCCGAGGTGCTGCGCACGGCAGGCGCGGCGCTGGGCCTGCCAGTGCCGAAGTTCATCGACGAAAGCGCGCTGGACGGGCTCACCGGCGTGGCAATCCTGCCGACCCCAAGCCCGTCGGCACCGATCGTGCCGGGCACCGTGTCTGCCGCAGCAGGCGCGCAGGCGTATTTCGCGGTCGAAATGGCCACACGACTTGCGATGGCGGGCAAGGTTGCGGCCATTGTCACCGGGCCCCTGAACAAGGAAGCGCTCCATCTGGCAGGCTACAACTATGCCGGACATACCGAGATGCTCGCCGACCTGACGGGCGTGCGCGACAGCGTGATGATGCTGGCGCATGGCGATTTCCGCGTGTCGCATGTCTCGACCCATTGCGCCCTCGAAGATGTGCCGCGCCGCGCCACGGCGGCCCGGATCAGCCGGGTCATTGATCTGACCGAGGCGACCTTGCGCAACCTCGGCATCGCAGAGCCGCGAATTGCGGTCGCGGCGCTCAATCCGCACGGGGGCGAGGGCGGGATTTTCGGCCGCCACGACATCGACATCACCGAGCCCCTGGTCGCGGACTATGTCGCGCGCGGGCATGCGATCTTCGGACCGGTGCCCGGGGATACCGTTTTCGTCAAGTTGCGCGGCGGGGCCTATGACGCGGTGATCGCCATGTATCACGATCAGGGGCATATCCCCGTGAAGCTCCTTGGATTTGCCATTGATCGCGCGACAGGGCGCTGGACGGGCCTGAGCGGCGTCAACGTGACGCTTGGCCTGCCGATCATCCGCACCTCGGTGGACCATGGCACCGCCTTCGACATCGTCGGGCGTGGCATTGCCGACCCCAACAGCCTGGTCGAGGCGATCGACTACGCCCTGCAGCTGGCCGCGCCGAAGACGACCGGCGCCCCCCTTTGACTCTGGATTGACGAGGACCAAGATGAACGCCGATTTCAGCAAAATGTGGATCAACGGGGCCTGGACCGCAGGCGCAGCGACGCCGCGCCCGGTTCTCAACCCGACGACCGGCGGCGTGATCGCCGAAGTGCCGGAAGCAAGCGTGGCCCAGGCCCTTGATGCGGTCGCGGCCGCTCGGGCGGCCCAGCCCGCCTGGGGGCGGTTGGCGCCCTTGGCCAGGGGTCGCGTGATGCACCGCATCGCGGCGCTGATCCGCGAACATGCCGAACCGCTCGCGCGACTTGTCGTGCAGGAACAGGGCAAACCGATCGCGGAGGCGCGCGGCGAGATCGGTGGCGCTGCGGAGTTCTTCACCTACTTCGCCGAATTTGCCCGCCGGATTCAGGGCGAGATCTTGCCCTCGGACATTCCGGGTGAGCAGATCTGGATCCAGCGCGTTCCGGTCGGCGTGGTCGTGGGCATCATTCCGTGGAATTACCCCGCGGCACTCGTCAGCCGAAAAGTGGCGCCGGCATTGATCGCGGGCAACACCATCGTGCTGAAACCACACGAGGAAACCCCGCTGTCCGCGCTCTACATGGCGCGGCTGATGGCCGAGGCGGGTGTGCCGGACGGTGTCGTGAACATCGTCACCGGGGGCGGTGCCACAGTAGGCGCCGCGTTGACATCGCATCCCGGCGTCGACCTCATCACGATGACCGGGTCGGTGCCGACCGGGCGGCGCATCATGCAGGCGGCCGCCGGCAATCTGGTGCCGGTATCGCTTGAACTCGGCGGCAAGGCGCCTTTCATCGTGATGGAGGATGCCGACCTCGATCAAGCCGTTGCCGCTGCCGTCACGTCGCGCTTCATGAACTGCGGGCAGGTCTGCATCTGCGCCGAACGCATCCTGGTGCACGAACGCCTTTACGACGCCTTCGTCGACCGTTTCGTCGCGGCGACAAGACGCCTGCGGGTCGGCGACCCCTTGGCCGAGACCACCGATATCGGCCCGAAAGTCTCGCTTGCGGAACTGGAAAAGGTCGAGCGCCTGACCGCTGCCGCGATTGCGGCGGGGGCCGAGCCCTTGCTGCTGGGGGGCCGCCCGGAGGTGTCCCCTGTGGCAGGCGGCTACTGGCTCACGCCGACCGTGTTGGGAGCCACCAGCGCCGATATGGCGATCATGCGCGACGAGGTGTTCGGTCCCGTCGTGCCCATCCTGAAGATCAGCGATTTCGATGAGGCGATCGCGATCACCAACGACAGCAGCTACGGCCTGTCGGCCTATCTTTTCACAAACGATTTCAAGCGGATCATGCGGGCCGTCCAAGAGATCTCCTTCGGTGAGATCTACCTCAACCGCATCGGGCCGGAAGCCTTGCAAGGCTATCACACCGGCTATCGCAGCTCCGGTCCCGGCGGTGACGACGGCGTCCATGGCCTCGAAGCCTATCTGCGCAAAAAAACCGTCTACGCGAATTTTTCAGGACGGAACCAGGAAGGTTTGATGCCCTACGGCAGCTGACCCCAAGCCAAGACCAACCAGTGGAGGAACATATGAACCTGATTTCCAAACTCGGCACCACGGCGCTTGCGCTGATGCTGTCGACCGCGCTTCCGGCATTTGCCCAAAGCCTGCCGCCCGAAGCGGCCGAGCTGATGAAACCCTTGCCCTTGTCGCCGACCGGGCAAGTCGTGCCGGGCTACCCCGATGGTGCGCCGGCATCGACCGCGGACATCTTCACCTTCAGCGATGCGGACATCGCCAAGCTGAAGGAGGGCAAGTTCACCGCTGGTCTGGTCATGCACACAATGGACGCAGGCTGGCCCGCGCTTCAGGTCGCAGGGATCACCAAGACGCTGAATGATTTCGGCATCGAAGTCGTGGCCACCACGGATGCCAAGTTTCAGCCCGGTCAGCAGATCAGCGATCTGGAGCAGGTGATCGCCCGCAAGCCGAACGTGATCTTCTCGATCCCGATCGACCCGCAAAGCCAGTCCGCCGCCTACAAGAAGGCCGCAGCTGCCGGCATCAAGCTCGTGTTCATGGACAACGTCCCCGTCGATATGGCGCCGGGCAAAGACTATGTGACGGTCGTGGCGTCCGACAATGAAAAGAACGCCTATTTCGCGGCACAAGAGCTGGTCACCGCCATCGGCGGCAAAGGTGAGGTTGGCGTTATCACCCTCGTCTATGACTATTACTATTCGGTCGCGGCCCGCAAAACCGGTGCCCTCAAGGCCTTTGCCGAGCATCCAGATATCAAGGTGGATGAAGTCGGCACCTTCGACGCGCCCGAGAAGGCTTACGGCGTGGCCACGGCCATGATGACCGCGCACCCGGATCTGAAAGGCGTGTTTGTCGCCTGGGATACCCCTGCTCAACAGGTGGTTGCCGCTGCCAAGACGCTTGGCCGCAGCCTGATCGTCACCACCAACGACATCGCGCAAGACAGCGCGCTGAACGTGGCACGGGGCGAGATCCTGGCCGTTGGCGCGCAGCAGCCCTACGACCAGGGTGTCGCCGAAGCGAAGGCCGCAGCCTATGCCCTGCTTGGCAAAGACGTGCCGCCTTACATCTCGGTCCCGACCTTGCGCGTGAAGAAGGTCAACCTGTTGACCGCCTTGGCGCAAGTCACCCACGAGCCCGCACCGGCCTCGGTGGTCGAGCTGTGCAAGGGCGAGTGCTTCTGACGCAATGCAACAGGGGTGCGCGATCCGCGCGCCCCTTCCTTGGGAATGTGTGATGAACCAGCCTCCAATTGTCACGATGCGCGGTATCGAGAAGAGTTTCGGCGCGGCAAAGGTGCTGCGCGGAGTCGACTTCGATGTGCATGCGGGTCAGGTCCATGCGCTGTTGGGTGGCAATGGCGCGGGCAAATCCACGCTGATGAAGATCCTGATGGGCGTCCATCGCGCCGACGCCGGATCCATCCTGCTTGATGGCCGCGACATGACCAGCGCGAGCGTCATCGAGACACTGCGCCAGGGCGTCGTGGCGATGATCTTTCAGGAATTGAGCTTGCTGCCCAACCTGACGGTGGCAGACAACATCTTCCTGGGACGCGAACCATTGGCACCCGGCTTGCGGGTTGACCGCAACGCCATTCGCGTGAAGACCGAAGCCCTGATTGAAGCACAGGGTTTCGATATTCCTCCGCTGGCACGCGTGGGTGATCTGCCGTTCGCCCAGCGTCAGCAGGTCGAGATCATAAAAGCCACCTCGCGCGGGGCACGCGTGCTTGTCATGGACGAGCCCACGTCGTCTCTGACCGCGAGGGAAGAGGAAAAACTGTTCGAACTGATTGGCGGCCTGACCCGGAAGGGGATCGGAATTGTCTACATCAGCCATCGGATGGCCGAGATCTTCAGGGTGAGCAACCAGATCACCGTTCTGCGCGACGGCGCGGCGATTGGACCGATCCCGACCGAGACCGCAACCGTGGCCGAAATCTCGGCCCATCTCGCCCGTCCTGACAGCGTGACCGAGGCGCGCCGCGACGCCCCCCGCCCGCAGAGCGCCGGGAAGCCGATGGCGCTTTCCGTCCGCAACCTCTCCACCAGACGCAGCCTCAAGGACATATCGTTCGACGTCGCAGCGGGTGAGATCGTGGGCATCGCCGGTCTGGTGGGCGCCGGGCGATCGACACTGGCCAAGGCATTGTCGGGCCTGCTTCCCGACGCCACCGGTACTTTGGAAATCGGCGGCAAGCCTGCGCGTTTCGGGTCGCCGCATCTGCTGCTTGGCCGGGGCCTCGGTTTCGTGCCCGAGGACCGCAGGAACGAGGGGTTGGTTCTGATCCACGGGCTTGCCGACAACATGGCGCTCCCGAACCTCGCGCAACTTGGCGGACGCGGTGCGCTGGGCCCGATCTTGCGACGCGGCGCGGACCGGATGTTCGCCAAATGGGCCGCGGCATTGTCACTGGTGGCGCGCGGCCCCGGTCAGGCCGCCTCGGAACTGAGCGGCGGCAACCAGCAAAAGGTGGTGTTTGCCAAATGGCTCGCCAGCCAGCCGCACGCCCTGATCCTGGACGAGCCGACCTCGGGCGTGGACGTCAACGCAAAAGCCGACATGCGCGCCGCGCTGAGCCGGTCCGCCAGGCACGACGGCGTCGGCATTCTTCTGATCAACTCGGAACTGGACGAGCTTGCCGCGATTTGTGACCGGATCCTGCTGATGGACAAGGGCAAGATCGTCGGCACGCTCGACCCCCGCGAGGGAGAGACGGCCCTGCTGGCCGCCGTGCTCAGCACATCCGCCGCGCACCAACCACCTAAGGAACTCTCATGACCACCACGTCCCGGAGCATCGCAACCTTGTTGCGCGACAACATAACCTACGTCATCTTCGGTCTGGTGACGCTGGGATTTGCGCTGTTCGCGCCGAATTTCGCCTCATTGACCACGGCCGGCGCGGTGTTGCGGATCACGGCCATCGTGTCGGTGATGGCCGTGGGCATGACCTTCGTCATCATTTGCGGCGAGATAGATCTGTCGGTAGGTTCCATGGCAAGTCTGTCGGGAATGGTCGGCGCGTTGATCATGGAGGCCGGCTATGGCTGGGCGCCTGCGCTGTTCCTCACGCTCTTGTTCGGCGGCGCGGTCGGCCTGTCGACCGGGCTTCTCGTCACCCGGTTGCGCATCCCGTCGTTTCTCGTTTCTCTGGGCATGCTGAGCGTACTGTCCGGCGTGGCGCTGACGATCACCGGCACGCGTCCGGTTCCGATCATCTCGACGCGATTTTCCACGGTGCTGTGGGATGGTCAGGTGCTGGGCTTGCCCGTGCCGATCTTCTGGACCCTGAGCGTGGCACTTGCCGGTTTCTATGTCCTGCATCTGACGCCCTTCGGGCGCCGGGTGCTGGCGACGGGCGGCAACCCGGTCGCGGCGCGGTTTTCCGGCGTGCGCACCGATCTGACACGGGTCATCGCCTTCACGATTTCGGGCACCACGGCTGCCCTTGGCGGGTTGATGCTTGCCGCCCGAAGCACCGCCGGAAACCCGAGCCTGGGGCATGGCCTGGAGCTTGACGTGATCGCGGCGGTCATCATCGGCGGGACGAGCCTTTTCGGCGGCAAGGGCACGATTCCCGGCAGCGTCGTCGGTGCCATCTTCATCGGCATCGTCGGCTTTGGCCTTCTGGTGATGGGGTTCTCCACCTCGATCCAGGAGATCATCAAAGGCGCCATCATCATTGCCGCCGTCGCACTGGCGCGACGTTAAGGGTCGGAAATTCGCGGGCGGACTGGCGGCGTCCGCCCGCGCGCCGACAGCATGGGCAACCGGGGAAACCGGACAGTCGTCTTGATCGGCGCACGGCACAACAAAAGCAGGCAGCCAAGGGGCGAACGGCCCTGATCTGTCAAAAAGGGGGGGTAAAGATGACCGATTGGAAACTCGCTTACCACGCAAATTGCTGGGGGCCGCTGGGCGGCGATGCGGTCGGCGTCACCTCGATCACGCAACTGGCCTATCGCACCTTCGGCCAGATGGACCGGGCGCTCAGCGAGATAGCAGCGGCGGGCTATCAGGGTGTCGAACTCTTTGACGGCAACCTTCTGGACTATTCGGCGGCGGATCTGCGCCAGCTTCTCGCCAGGACCGGGCTTGAACTGGTGGCGGCCTATTCAGGCGGCAACTTCATCTTCGACGACATCCTGCCCGAAGAGCTCGCCCGCATCACCCGGGCCGCAGACCGTGCCGCAGAACTTGGCGCGGCGCATCTGGTCGTCGGGGGCGGGGCCAAGCGCTTCGATGGCCTGCGCGAGACGGACCATAATAAGCTTGGCGCGGCCCTGGACCGGGTGAAGGACCTGGCAGAGGCGCGCGGCTTGCGCGCCCACTACCACCCCCATCTCTCCACCATCGTTGAGGGTCCGGCCAGCGTAGCCAGGATCTTCAGCCTGACGAGCATCGACTTCTGCCCGGACACCGCGCACCTTGCGGCCGCAGGCGGCGATCCGGCCCAGATGATCCGCACCCATGCGGCGCGGATTTCTTACGTCCACCTGAAAGGCTTGCAGCGCGAGCCTTTTGCCTTTCAGCCCATTGACCGGGGCGATGTGCCGACCTTGCCCATTCTGCAAGCCCTGCGCGACGTGGGTTTCCGGGGCTGGGTTTGCACCGAGCTCGATGCCTGGCCCGATCCGGCCGAGGGCGCGCGGCTGAGCATGGACTACCTCAAGACGCATTGACCCTGCGATCTGCCACAGCCGCTCGATCGCCCTCCACCGCCGGCAAAAGGCCGTATCTTTCAAGGAGAGACAGCATGACCAGAGTGTTAAACGTTGCGATGATTGGCGGCGGGTTCATGGCAAAGGCCCATGCGATGGCCTATGCCGTGATGCCGATGTTCTTCTGGCCCGCGCCCGCCATCCCGCACCGCAAGGTGGTGGTGGATGTGACCGATGGCGCGGCCGAAGAGGCGCGCAAACGGTTTGGCTTTGACGAGGCCTCCTCGGACTGGCGCACCGTTGTCGCCCGCCCTGACATCGACGTGGTGGACATCTGCACGCCCAACAACCTCCACGCCGAAATTGCGATTGCCGCCGCCGCCGCCGGCAAGCACATCATCTGCGAAAAGCCGCTGGCTCGCACGGTGGACGAGGCCCGGGCGATGGTCGAAGCG
Source organism: Rhodobacter sp. P2_H5 (assembly GCF_056403335.1). Classification (NCBI taxonomy): domain Bacteria; kingdom Pseudomonadati; phylum Pseudomonadota; class Alphaproteobacteria; order Rhodobacterales; genus Rhodobacter; species Rhodobacter sp. P2_H5. Next base: position 53,930 of record NZ_JBFUFS010000020.1, read on the forward strand.
GTCAGAAAGGCCGGCGTGATCCATATGGTCGCCTTCAATTACCGCCGGACGCCTGCGGTTGCCTTGGCCCGGAAATTCATCGACGAAGGCCGCATCGGCCGCATCCTGAACTTCCGCGGCACCTATCTGCAGGACTGGTCGGCCGATGAGAACGGCCCGCTGTCCTGGCGCTTTCAAAAGCAGATCGCAGGCTCGGGCAGCGTGGGCGACATTGGTACCCATGTGGTTGATCTGGCGCACTATCTGGCCGGCCCCATCACATCGGTGAATGCGATGACCCGCACCTATGTGAAGACCCGTCCGATCCAGCAGGGCGGGGTCGACAAGCTTGGCGCGGCGGAGAAATCTGCCGATGCCGAACGCGCCGAGGTGGATGTCGACGACGAGGTCGTCTCGATGCTGACCTTCGAAAGCGGCGCCATCGGCTCGCTGGAGGCGACGCGCAACGCCTGGGGCCGCAACAATTTCATAACCTTGGAAATTCACGGCACCAAAGGCTCCATCGCGTTCAACTATGAGCGGCGCGATGAACTGCAGGTGATGTTTGCCGATGATCCGGCAGATGCGCGCGGCTTCCGCACCATCTACACCGGCCCCGCTCATCCCTATGGTCAGGGCCTTTGGCCGATCCCCGGCCTCGGCATCGGCTATTCGGAGACGAAGATCGTCGAATGCCACGACTTCTTTGCCGCCATCGCCACGGGCAAACAGCCGAGCCCAAATTTCGAGGACGGGTTGGCCTGTGAGTTGGTCGCCGATGCCCTTCTGCGGTCCAGCCAAAGCGGCCTGTGGGAGAATGTGCATACGTGATGTCTGTACGGCTTGACTGGATCGCGGCCAGTTGCCGAAGCGGTCCCGTGCGATCCTGCGCGCTTGCGGAACCTCGGGCCGCGCTTGCCACCAAAGCGGCCAAAGATGCGGAACGGCGTCGGTTCGTCCATGGCGCCGTCATTCCGTCTTCGGGTTTCAATTCTCGGGAAGTGCGAAAAACAGGTCCGCTTCGCCTTCTGCGCAGCTTGTATCCGGTTTCGCCTTCGGGTCTTCGATGAAGGACAGAAAGACCGACATGGCGCATCGGTTCAGATTGGCGATCTGTACGTGAAACCCGGAGGAGAAAACCACCTGTGTGGCATTCGGCATGGCCGCCATCGCATCCTTGGCAAGAAAGGCCGGGGTTTGCACGTCAAGTCCGCCTGTCAGCGCCAGCACGGGAAGGTCTGAATGCACGATCTCGTCTGACTTTGCTGAAAGCTCGGGCACCGCGATCACGTCGCAAAGTGTGGTATATTGCCGTGCGACCGACTTCCCGAAGTTCCTTGCGTAGCTGGTCATGCCACTATCCGCTGCGTCGTCCTGAGGCCGCGGCGGATCGTCGGAACACACCATCGCCAGGTGCATGAGGAAGGTCATGCCGCTTTCATCGTCCGCGAGCGATGCGATGGTCTGGTTCAAGGCCTGCTCTGCCAGGCCCTGTGCGATGGAATCCCGGCCCGCGGCAATCTGTTGCTTGAGGAAGATGGGCACGGCGCCGACGCCATACTTGCTTTTCTGCAAGCCGTAGACCATCGCGGCAAGTGCATCCGGCCGGACCGTTGCATCGACTTTTCCTGTCGCAGGCGCGCCTTCGGGAAATGTCACAGAGACTGTGACCGGATCATCCCCGAGCACGCGGAACGCATCGTCGACGATGGCCGGAATGTGGAAGGAAGCGGCGCAATCCGCCTGCAGCGCGCAAAGCTCGGTCATCCGGTCAAGGCCCCACTGGGCCCGTTTCGCGCGATCCTCTGTCCAGCTTTTCGTGGCCGGTGTCTCGATCCCGTCCAGGATCACGGCGTCAAGACTGCCGGGGAATTGCCGCATCACGAACTGACCAAGGAGCGTTGCGTAGGATGCGCCGTAGAATATGAACTTGTCGTAACCGAGGGCCGCGCGCGCATCGTCGACATCCGCCGCACTTTCGGCCGTGTTATAGGAGGGGAGGTCGACACCCTCGGCGATGTATCGATCCTTGCACGCCCGAAAGGCTGCGATGGAAAGCTGCTCTGCGGCTTCGGAATCGAGCCTGCGCTCCAGCGCCTCCTTGGTCGCCTCTCGCGTCTCCGGGCAGGTGAGGGCCGGCTTCGATCGAAAGGTCCCGCGTTGTTCCAGCAACACAAGATCATGGTGCCGCAGCACGGGGCCAATCAGCTCTGGCTGAAAGAGCGACAGGACATCTTCCCGGATCATGGTATTGCCGGGTCCGCCGGCCAGCATGAAAAGCGGCGGCGCGCCGGTGGGATCGGCGGCGCGAATCCGCATATAGGCGAGGTCGATCTTGCCGTCAGTGCCGCCCGAGCGGTTCTCGCGGACCGTGACGTAACCACAATCCGCACCGGAATTATCGGCAATGGTATCGGGCACTTCGACGAAGCACTTCGGCAGTTTCGTTGCCCGTGGCGTCTCCTGAGCAGACACCGCCCCGTGGAAGGCAAGAACGGCCAGTGGCGCGAGAAGGGATACTGCTGTTCTCAAGAAACCATCCTTTGACCCTGAAAGGCTGCTGCCGGCCATGCCTGACCGGCAGCGGCGTTTGCCGTGTCACTTGCAATCGGGGTAGAGATAACGGTCCGCCTGCGACACATCCGCGGGGCATCCGCGCGGTGCTGAATGGTACCAGTGCGTGATCTTGCTTCCGGCAGAATTGAACGAGCACTGGAAGGTCTGGCCGGATGACGTGTTGCCGTTGACAGCATGCGACCCGTCCGTCCGCTGACCTTCGTAAGAAACCGAGGCGATCTGACTGGTTGAAACCCCGAGACGCTTGGCGGCGTAGGCGTTGCAGGCCGACATCATCTGCGACTCATCGGGTTTGCTCGATTCTTCCGATCCGCCCGACTGATACCAACTGACGACATGGGTTCCCGCCGCGTTGAACGAGCACTGGAACGTCTGGCCCCGCGTCGTGCTGCCGTTCACCGCGTGGGTCCCGTCGACGCGCTGGCCCTGATAGGACAGATCCGCGATGTCGCTGGTCGTCAGTCCAAGATGCCGCGCGGCATAGGTGTTGCAGGTGGACATCATCTGCGACTGGTCGGCGGCTTGCGCCGGCTCGACCGCCAACAGGGCGGCCACGGTAGCGGCCAAGCTGACGAACGACATGAGCTTCTTCATCGGAATATACCTTCTCGTTGGAGGATGGGAACCTTGGGAGGCCGGCTGATCGGGTCTTCGCGGGACCGGTTGCGCGGAGCTGACCGATCAGGCGGCGGATTTGCGAACGAGCCCATGACAGGACCCGGGATGGCGGCGCCGTCTGCACTCTCTGGCCGGCAGAATGGTCACGGAAAGGTGGCGCCTGTCGCGCGGTTGAACCAATGGGCGGGTGCCTGCCGCTACGCCGATGGTTCGGTCTTTTGTGCACCGGCCCGGCCGCCTTGCGTCAGGCGCGGCGGACAAGCTTGATGATGAAAAGCAGGATGACGGCCCCGATCAATGCCGCAATGAGTGCCCCGATGACGCCGCCGCCGATGTTCAATCCGATCGCGGGGAAGAGGTAACTTGCGATCAGCGAACCGCCGATGCCGATCAGGATGTCGGTCAAGAGGCCCGAACCCGAGCCCTTGACGATCAGGCTGGCAAGCCAGCCGACCACCGCGCCGACGATGATGGCGATCAGCAACCCGATGATGAGGCCTGCGCCTGCGCCGACGGCCTCCGGCGTTGCCTGCGCATAAGCCGGGCCGGCGGCGACACCACCTGCCACGATGATGAAATAACGATTCATACCCTCTCCTCGAACTGCTCTGGTAAAAAAGCCTATTTGCCCGCCCGCCGCCAAAACAAATTTGGCAGATTCCTGTTTCTGGCTGGTGAGCGGAACAGATTCCGACAAATGACATCGCGCGAGCATAAAATATGCCGACGCAATTAATCAACGCAGCTGTCGAGCTGGCAGATAAATCGTCACGATGTCGAAAGGATCTGCAACCTAAACCGCAAAATCCGACAAACACTCCTCACTGCCGGCATTTTAGTGGCTGGAAAGCGTGCCACAAAAACCACCAACAATTTCATAGTGCGATCCCGTTCTTGCCGAAACAAGTGAGACTCTTTGCGGTGACTTGAGAAATTCTCATGCGATCGGCAAATCCGATTGCGGTCGGCACGCGCCGTCTACTGCGCGGCAATAACCTTCTCGCGCCCGATCCGGGCTGTGCGTCTCAGCCATGTGATCGTCGCATGGATGTCGGGTTCGGCTGCGTGCTCTTCCTTGAAGCAGGCGCGGTAAATCCTGCCCTCGTGGTTGAAACTTCCGGTGCCGACTCGCGCGAGGTGGCGGTCGCGGATGGAAGACGCCGAGACGAAATCCGGGATGAGGGCGATGCCCAGCCCGGCCTTCGCCAGTTCGAGGGCGAGGATGTAGTGCGAACACCGCAGCCATTCGGTTTCACCGGGACGCGCCCAGGACTCGCCCGTAGCCTCGACAAACGTCCGCCAGTCGGAACCGAGATCGATCACCCCGGTATCGGTCGTGATCAGCGGCAGGTCGGCAAGCCGGCCGCTTTTCAGCATGTCTGGCGCGGTGACCGGAAAGGAGTTTTCCACGAAGAGGTCGACAGAAGCATATCCCGGTTTGACGTCCTGCGCGGTGACGATGCAATCGGCCGATGCCTGCGTCAGTTCGGGATCCTGTCCATAGAGGCGCAGATCCACGTCAATGTCAGGATGCGCCGCCCGAAACTCGGACAGACGGGGCGCCAGCCAGTAGGGGCCGAAGGACGAACATGCGGCGATGCGCACGACGGGACGCTCGCCGCCGATCGCATGCGCCACCGAAGTATCCAGAATCCGGAAGGCCATCGACAGACGTTGCGCCAGTTGGCGGCCTGCATTGGTAAGCTCCAGCCCCTGGGCCGTTCTGTCGAACAGGTCCTCGCCGATCGTGCGTCTGAGGTCTGACAGCTGATGGCTGACGGCACTTCGCGTCACCCCCAGTTCGTCGGCGGCCTGCGAAGCAGAGCCAAGACGGGCTGTGGCCTCGAAATACTGAAGGCGGCGCAAAATTCTGGCATCACGACGCATGGGCATAGCGAAAGGATAGGCGCATCAGACATCGCGTTGTCAAGTGCGGAAAAGGGCCAGGTTTTTGAGTCTCGTGAGAAGGACAATGTGGAGAGGGGCATGATCTGCGCTGGACTTCGGGTTTGGAGGATGCGGTGTCAGGGTCGATTCGTCGGCGACAGTTGCGGCGAGATTCGGGGCCAGCCTTCCTGTCGGGGTATTGCCGGTAATTGGAGGCGGAGATTCGGACGGGGGCGGCATCAAATCGGAATCGCCGTGATGGCCGAGTCGCGGGCGGGCCCTATCGGAAATAAGATTTTTTTAAGGCAATTCTGCCCATGACAGCAGAATCTGAAGCTTGTTCGGAAAAGAAAATGCAACTGGGGGTAAACCAATTGGGCGAGTACCCTCTGGTCAAATTGCGATCTCTGCGTGTACTTTTAGTCGGCAAGCTCTGTAAAAGACCTCTTCAGACATGAAAGGCTTCGATGACCCGTCTCTGGTTAATCTTGCTGTCCCTGCTGTCGAACGCGCTCGGGCTGATGCTGCCGTTGGCGCTGATTCAGGTGTACGACCGCATTCTGGCCAACCACGCGATCGGTACGGCGCTGGTGCTGTTCGCCGCGGTTCTTGTCGCAATCGTGCTCGACGGCGTGACGCGGTTTGCGCGGACTTCGGTCTTTGGCAGGCTTGGTGCCGCCGCGGAGTTCGATCTGTCGATGCAGGTCGCCAGACGGGTTCTGTCGATGAACCGGACCGAGCTCAAGCGATTTGGCGGTGGCCGTGTCGAGGAGCTTTTCGCCTCGATTTCGACATCGCGGGACGCCCTGATCGGCCAGTCGCTGATCGCCGTTTTCGACGCGCCCTTTGCGATCGTGTTTCTCGTGCTGGTCTGGTTCCTGGGCGGGCCGGTGGTCCTGGCGCCGATCGCGGTCGTGGTCGTGGTGGGGAGTCTTGCCTTTGTCTGCGCGGCATTCAACCGCAGCGCGAATCACGCCTTGTTCGAGGCGCGGTCGTCACAGAAGACACTCATGATGAAGGGGTTGTCACACCTGGAGTTCCTGCGCTCGCGAGGACTGGCAGGCGACTTCATGTTCGGGCTCAGGCGGACCGATCTGGCGGCGGCAGCGGCGTCGGAACGCGCCGAGCGCGCGACGGGCACATTGATGGATTTCACGCAGATCGCGGGTCTTGCGTCCTCCGTCGCGATTCTGGGCGCCGGAGCCTTGCGGGCGCTGGAAGGCGAAATGACCAGCGGCGCCATCGCGGCGAGCCTGATCCTGGGTCAGAGGGCGGCCTCCGGACTTTTGGGGCTTTTCTCCGCCTTCGCGCGGCGGCAGACGGCTGGTGCCGCTTACCGGGAACTCCGCCGGCATCTCGACGGTCAGGGCGAGCGCGACATGTCGGCTGCCCGGGTGGACGGACCGCTCGGCGTGCACTGGTCGCCGTCGCCCGGTGAGGAATGGGCCATTGCGCCGGGCAGTGTCGCCGTGATCGAGTTCGACTCCGTCCGAGAGGCCAATGCCGCTTTTGACACATTCCGCGATGTTCTGTCTGAGGATGCCGCTCAAGGGGCAAAGGCGCCGCTTCACCTGACAACGCGAAACGGGCAGCAGATTGACGACGCGGCCGGCTCGATCGCGTTCTGCGGCGCAATGCCTGTTCTGTTCCGCGGAACGATCCTCGACAACCTGAGCCGGTTCGAGGCGGAAAATATCGACCGGGCGATATCGACGGCACGCGCCCTTGGGCTCGACGAAGCCTTGGGGCGCCTCGCGGATGGCTACCAGACATCGGTGGGGCAGGGCCTGACCGAGCCGCTTTCCAGCGGCACGATCAAGCGCATCGGACTGGTCCGCGCCTTGGCGCCGAACCCGGGCCTCGTGGTCCTGAATCATCCGACCCATACGTTGGACAAGGCGGGGCTGGATCGGTTTGTGGCGCTCTTGTCCGACATGAAGGGTCAGACGACCGTGATCCTGCTCTGCGTCGAGGGCGCTCTTGCCGACATCCCCCGCGGGGCCGAGCGGCTGAGAGTCACGCGTGGCGCCAAGGGAGATCTGGCCGCATGAACACCGCAGTTCGCCGCCGCGAGACACCGCAGCTCCGCGAGGCCGCCGCAGCCGGGACTGCGCCGCGACCCTCCGCGCCGCTGGATGACCTTCTCCTCCAGATGCTGCGGGCGATGGGGTGGCGCCGCTCGGACGCGGTCTTCGCCAGTGCGCTTCCGGATGGCGGTCTGGTCTTTCTCGACGACGCGGCAGTCGTGCTGGCGCTGCTGGAATATTCCTCGACCGTCGAACCGGGCGTTCCCCAAGGTTGGCGGGACGGTCTGGACGGCGCCCTGATCACCCTGTCGAAGGATGGCCCTTGTGGCCTTGTCAGGATCAACGGTGTCGAAACGCCGCTTGTGGGGTCGCAGTCCGATGCCGGTCGTGTGCGCCGGGCCATAACCTCCGCCAACCGCATCCTCTATGTCCGACATCTTGGCGTGACCGATACGACCGTGCTGCAGACGCAGGTGTTCCGGCGGCAGATCCGGCGCACATTGCGGGCGGGGTTCGGCCTGTCTTTCCTGATCAACGCCTTTGCCGTGCTCATACCGATCTTTTCGACGGCCGTGTTTGACCGGGTGATCGGCGGGCATGCGCCGCGATCGCTGCTGCCCCTGATTTCCGGGGCGGCTGTCGTCGTCGTGTGCCTTGTGCTTCTGCGCTGGGTCCGCACACGACTTCTGGCCGGGCAGTACGCGAGACTTGCGGCCATGCTGGGAATGACAGCGCGGTTCAGGCTTCTGCGCAGTCCCCTCGGCAGTCTGCATCGGCAATCGACCGAGCGATTGGATGCCCGGGTCGAAAGCGTCCGCCGTGCGGCCAGTCTGTTCTCTTCGGCCAATGCGCCAGCGGTGTTCGATGCCCCGTTCATCGTGATCTCGATCGTTGTCATCGGCTTCATCGGCGGCATCCTCGTCGTTGTCCCCGCAGTCTATCTTCTGATCTTCCTCGCCCTGGCCGTGGTCCTGTCGCACAGGCTCAGCCAGTCGGACCCCGAACTTGCCCGCGCCGGGCAGGAGCGGGTGAGCCTGCTGCGCGAACTCAGCAATGATGCGGCGGAAATCCGGGACACCGGCATGTCGCCGGTCTGGCTGACGCGCTTTGCCGACATTGCAAGACTGTCGGCGCGGGGTGCCCACGTCAGCGCGGTGCGTCAGGCAGGGTTGCAGTCGGTCGGCACCATCCTCGGGACCGGGGCAGCTCTTGCGACCCTCGCCGTCGGGGTAGACCTCGCCATCAGCGGCGTCATCACCTCGGGAGCGCTTGTCGGAACGATGTTGCTGACCTGGCGCGTGACGGGGCCCGCACAGGCGCTTTTCTTGGGGCTTCCGCGGATCCGGGCCGCCATGACGGCGATCCAGCAACTTGAACAATCCCTGTCCATCCCGACGATGACAGGACCCGCTGTCGCGCTTGAACAGATGCCAGTCGAGCCGCCTGCGGTCGAATGTGCCGCCTGCTACTATCGCTATGAGGGCCAGGTCGATGCCGCTCTGGCCTCGGTGTCGTTCAAAGTGCTTCCGGGGACCGTGAACGTGATCCTCGGCCCGAACGGCGCAGGCAAGACCACGCTTCTGAGGCTGCTGGTGGGCGCACTGACACCTCAATCCGGTTCGGTTCTCATCAATGGCGTGACCTTGCGCCAGATGGACCCGGACGAGGTGGCGCTCAACAGTCTCGCCCTTCCGGCGCTTGGCGCTTTTGGGATGCCGGAGGGGCATGTCGGCCCCGGATCGCCGGGGCGCTGGGACCCCGCAGGCATGATCGATACGGTGGTCAACTCCGTTCTGGCGTCTGAGGATGCCGAAGCGGGTCCTGCGCGCTACCCTGATGGGTCGGCGCGGGTCCCGCGCTACATATTGCTGGACGACCCGGTTGCCTCGGCTGATGCGGAAACGCGCGACCAGTTCCTCGCCTATCTGGCCGCAGTCCGTGGCGAAGCGACGGTGTTCTTCGCCACGCATGACACATCGCTGGTCACGGCGGCCGACAACGCCCTCGTCCTGAACCGCGGCGCCATCGCCTATTTCGGTCCGGTCGAGCGAGGTGCCACGAGCCCGCAGCCGTTAAGGAAGGTCCCTGACTTATGACACGCACATCGAGCAATCCGCCGCACGAGGCGTTCGAGATCAACGACGGTGCGGTGGTGCGGCTGGCAAACGGCGCCGCGTTCGTCGCCATGATCTGCTTCGCCATCGTGATTGCGTGGATGGTGGTGACACCGGTCGACGAGGTCGCCAAGGCGCACGGCGCCGTGGAACCGGTCAGCCAGGTACAGCGGCTGCAAAGCGAATTCGGCGGTGCGATCGCGCGGATCGCGGTGAGCAAGGGTGATCGTGTCGAGGCGGGCGACCTGATCGCGGTGTTCGATACGTCCGAGACGGCGTCCGAACTGCGACAGCTCCGCTCCGAGCAATTGTCGCTCCTGCTCGAACGGGAACGTACCCTGGCCGTGGTGGAAAACCGCGACCCTGATTTCAGGGCGGTGGCGGGGCAGGTGATGAGCGGCGGCTCCGACGCCCATGGCGACGACGGATCCCTCCCCACCTCCGCGTTGTCCGACACTTTCGTGCAGGACTTGATCGACCGTGCCACCGCAGCCTACCACTCGCGGCAGGCCTTCATCGTCAGTGCCCGGCAGGTCGTGCTGCGGCAGATCGAGGAGAAGCAGGCAGAGATCGACGGCCTTGAGGCCGAACGCCCCGCGCTGGAGCGCCAGTTGTCCGTCGCGCGCGAACAGGCGGATATGCTTGACGATCTGGCGTCCCGGCAATTGGCTCAGCGGTCGGTGCTGGCAGATGCCGTGGAACGGCAGGCCAGCTACGAATACCAGCTGGCGACCCTGTCCGGGCGGCGGGCCGTTCTGGGCGCCGCGCTTTCGGAATACAAGCAGCGCTTGGCAGAGATCGACCTGGACGAAGCCCTGAGGGCGCGCGAGCGCATCACCGAAATCAACCGCTCGGTGTCGGACGCGTCGGAGCGGATCGTCCGCATGGAGCGCCGCCTGACGGGGGCGCAGCTGCGTTCCCCGATTTCTGGCATCATCCAGTCCATCCCGGAAACCGCGCAGGGTCGCTACATCGAACCGGGCGGGCTGGTCTCCGAGATCGTGCCGAGCAACGTCGCCCTGCGCTTTTCCGCCCGGCTGGAACCGCGCAACGCCGGCTTTGTCACCGCAGGCCAGCCCGTCGTGCTGAAGATCGATGCCTACGATTTCAGCCGCTACGGATCGCTTGATGCCCGGGTGGCCCAGGTCTCGCCGACGACCATCGCCGCCCCCAACGGGTCGTCGTACTACGAGGTGCTCATCGATGTGGATACACCCTATTTTCTGAACGATCCTGAACGGTACGCGCTGCTGCCCGGCATGACGGGCGAGGCGGATATCATCACCGGCAACAAGACGGTGTTCGAATATGTCTGGAAGCCAGTGTTCACCAATCTTGACCTGGCGATGACGGAACGCTGAGGAGGCGACGATGGCAGGGAAAACATCCGGCACGCCTGAAGATCTCGGCAAGCCCGCCGACACGTCAGCCGTTCGGCCCGAGGAGGTGAAGGACCCTCGCCGGATCCAGTCCGAAGAAGGCTTCGGCTGGGCCTCCGAGACGCCACAGACAGAAGGCGCAATGCCGGTCGCGGACGAGCCTTCCGCCGCCAGGGGGCCACGTCAGGACATGCCGGCCCCCGCGCGCCCGGTCGGGCCCGCGGCAGAGAGCCATAGGCCCGGGGCGGCACCTCCGCCAGATTCCGACGGGCGAGCAGGAACCGTGGCGCCCCATGCTCCGGTCCAGCCAACCGCGCACCTCGAAAGCCTGACACCCGCGCGGCATGTCGAAACAACCGGTCCGGTCCCCGTCGGAAAGGGCGAATACGGGCCCCCCCAGTCGATCCCTCCCGTCGGGCCGGGTGCCCCCGATATGCCCCCGCCGACGTTTGGCACTGACCGGTCGCCGGGGCTGGTGCCCGGTCATGTGGTCGAACCGCCTCTGCGGGGACCGGACGTGCCTCCGCCGACGCTTGGCAATGACCGGACGCCGGGGCTGGTGCCCGGGCACCTGGTCGAACCTTCACTGCGGGGATCGGATGTGCCGCCGCCGACGCTGGGCAATGACCGGACACCGGGGCTGGTGCCCGGGCACCTGGTCGAACCTTCACTGCGGGGGCCGGATGTGCCTCCGCCGACGCTGGGCAATGACCGGATTCCGGGAATTGTGCCCGGGCACTTGGTCGAACCGTCACTGCGCGGGCCGGACGTGCCGCCGCCGACGCTGGGCAATGACCGGACGCCGGGGCTGGTGCCCGGGCACATGGTCGAACCGTCACTGAGAGGACCGGATGTGCCGCCGCCGACGCTGGGCAATGACCGGATTCCGGGGCTGGTGCCTGGTCACCTGGTCGAACCGTCGCTGCGGGGGCCGGACGTGCCGCCGCCGACCCTCGGCAACGACCGGACGCCGGGAATTGTGCCCGGTCACCTGGTCGAACCTTCACTGCGGGGGCCGGATGTGCCGCCGCCGACCCTCGGCAATGACCGGACGCCGGGACTGGTGCCTGGGCACATGGTCGAACCGTCGCTGAGAGGACCGGATGTGCCGCCGCCGACCCTCGGCAACGACCGGACGCCGGGAATTGTGCCTGGGCACATGGTCGAACCGTCGCTGAGAGGACCGGATGTGCCGCCGCCGACCCTCGGCAATGACCGGATTCCGGGAATTGTGCCTGGTCACCTGGTCGAACCGTCACTGCGGGGGCCGGACGTGCCTCCGCCGACGCTGGGCAATGACCGGATTCCGGGGGTGGTACCCGGGCACCTGGTCGAACCGTCGCTGCGGGGGCCGGACGTGCCGCCGCCGACGCTGGGCAATGACCGGACGCCGGGGCTGGTGCCTGGTCACCTGGTCGAACCGTCGCTGCGGGGGCCGGACGTGCCGCCGCCAACCCTCGGCAACGACCGGACGCCGGGAATTGTGCCTGGTCACCTGGTCGAACCGTCACTGCGGGGACCGGACGTGCCACCGCCGACGCTGGGCAATGACCGGATTCCGGATCTTTTCCCGAATCGAGTCGCGGTGATTGGCGGCGTGGACACGGGGCAGGTGACCGAGGATGTGGGGGTGACGGGCGGTCATCTGACTGCGGACGGGCAGCTGACGGTGACGGACGGTGACCCGGGCGAGGCGGCCTTCGTGCCGGTGACCGGTGCTGCGGGGGCCTACGGGACGTTCACGCTGGATGCGCAGGGTCACTGGAGCTACACGGCGGACAATGCGCAGGCGGCGATCCAGGGGCTGAACCCCTCCAGCCCGCCGCTGACGGACCGGCTGACGGTGACGAGCCTGGACGGCACGACCCATGACATCACGGTGACGATCAACGGCACCGATGACAAGCCGGTGGTGACGAGCGGGCCGAACCCGCGGGTCGGCGGGACAGGCGAGGTGACCGAGGACGGCCCGGCGGCCTTTGCGGCGGGCGGCACGGTGACCGTCGGCAACGTGCATCACACAGGGCACGAGATGACGGCCAGCGGCACGCTGACGGCAACCGACGTGGACGACGTGCAGGGCGATCTGAGCTGGCACCTCGTCGGCAGCG
>NZ_JBFUFS010000021.1:0-64882 GCF_056403335.1 Rhodobacter sp. P2_H5
ACCCTGCGCGGCAAACGCCGCATCTGGGGCGGGCGACCCGCCATCAGACGCAGCCTCTACCTGGCCGGCCTCATCGCCTCACGCCACGATCCGAACATCAAAGCCTTCAGAGCACGACTCGCCGCCGCCGGAAAACCGACAAAAGTCGCCATCATCGCCTGCGCAAGAAAACTCCTGACAATTCTCAACGCAATGGTCAAAACAGGCAAAGACTACAACCAAACCAAAGCCTGAAAGACAGTTGCTACCAACCGGCCGGTCGCCTGTAGGATGGGCAATATGCCCATCTTACCGGAAAGGTCAGACCAGTGCGCCCGCGAGCAGGGCCAGCGCATGATCCCGCGCCGCCAGCCGCACCTTGGCGCGGCCGATGGCGCCAAATTCCACGGTTTCCACCCGGGTCGGCCAGTGCCTGCGCGCCAGACCAAAGCAGACCCTTCCCTCAGGCTTGAACTCGGACCCGCCGGGGCCGGCGATGCCGGTGATCGACACGGCAAGCCCGGCGCCGGAATGCGCCAGCGCGCCTTCGGCCATCTCGCGCGCCACTTCCTCGCTGACCGCACCAAAGGCGGCCAGGGTTTCGCGGCTGACCCCCAGCATCTCTTCCTTGGCCGCATTGGAATAGGTGACAAAGCCGCGCTCAAAGACATCCGACGAGCCCGCCACATCGGTCAGCGCCACGGCGACCATGCCGCCGGTGCAGCTTTCGGCAGTGGCGATCTTCAGCCCCCAGTAGCGGGCGGCTTTCAGGATCTCGGTCGGGGTCAGCACGGGTTTGGTCATGAATGTCCCATCAGAACCAGGGGGATGTGATAGGCGGCGGCCAGCACCGCCGTGGCAATCCCGGCAAAGACGCCGGCTATGACATCATCCAGCATCACGCCCGAGGGGCCTTCCAGCCGGTCCGCCCGGCCGATCCAGCCGGGCTTCCAGATGTCGAACAGCCGGAACAGCAGGAAGGGAAAGACCCAGGCCGGCCAGGGCAACCAGCCGCCATTGGCAGCGAGCGCCGCCTGCGCCGCAGGGGCGAAGTAAAACCCCGCCGCCGGGAATAGCAGCGCAATCCACTGCCCGGCCACCTCGTCGATCACCACTTCTGAAGGGTCCTGACCCGGCCGCAGCTCCACCCCGCAGGCCCAGAAGCCCAGGGCCGTCACCGCCGCCGTTGCCAGCAGCAAGACCGGAAAGCCCGCAAAATGCAGGATCAGCATCCCCAGGATCAGCGCCACCAGCGAGCCCCAGGTCCCCGGCGCCGGGCGCAGCAATCCCGCGCCAAAGAAGATCACCAGAAGCCTCGTCATTGCGCCACCAGAACCGCCGTCGCCATCGCCGCTATCCCCTCTTCGCGCCCGGTGAACCCCAGCCGCTCCGAGGTCGTAGCCTTGACCGAGACCCTGTCCACCGCAAGCCCCATGATGGCCGCGAGGGCCTCGCGCATCGCCAGGGCATGCGGGCCGACCTTCGGACGCTCACAAATCAGCGTCACATCGGCGCTGGTGATCGAAAAACCGCGCGCCTGGGCCAGTTCTGCGGCATGGGCGAGGAAGATCCGGCTTTCCGCCCCCTTCCACTGCGGGTCCGAGGGCGGGAAATGCTGGCCGATATCGCCCGCAGCCAGCGCGCCATAGATCGCATCGGTCAGGGCATGCATGCCGACATCGGCATCGGAATGGCCGAGCAAGCCCTTGGAATGCGGCACTTTCACCCCGCAGAGCCAGACGCCGTCGCCCTCGCAAAAGGCATGGACGTCAAACCCGTTGCCCATCCGCACATCCATCGCCATAGCGCCCCGCGCCCCCATCATTCTTTCGGCCCGCTGGAAATCGGCGGGGAAGGTCAGTTTCAGATTGGCTTCCTCGCCCTCGACCATCACCACGTCAAGCCCTGCGGCGCGCGCCACCTCGACATCATCGGCGGCCTCGCCCTTGTGGGCACGGTGCGCGGCGAGGATGGCCGCGAAATCAAAGCCCTGCGGGGTCTGGGCCCGGTAAAGCCCGCTGCGGTCGCGGGTGCCGGTCACCAGACCCTCGGCGCCGGTCCACAGGGCATCGGTCACCGACAGGGCAGGGGCCGCGCCCGCGGCCTGTTCCAGCGCCTGCAACACCCGGCCGATCAGCGCGGGCGAGACGAGGGGCCGCGCCCCGTCATGGATCAGCACCCTTGTGACGCCCTGGCCCGCCAGCGCCTCCAGCGCGGCACGGACCGAGGCCGAACGGCTCGCCCCGCCCGTCACGATCAGCGCATCGCCCGCCACCGCCTCCGCCTGCGCCACGTCGTCGGGATGGATGACCAGAACCCGCCGCATTCCGGCAAAGGCGGCCAGCGCATGGGCCACCACCGGCCGCCCGGCCAGAAGGCGCCACTGCTTGGGCGCCTCGCCCCCCCGGTTGGCCCGCGTTCCGCGTCCTGCGGCCACGATGATTGCGGCTGTCGTCATGTCACCTGCCTTTTGGCGCCCTCCTACAGTATATGCGGGGCCATGGGAATTCTCCCCCGGCCTTTCCTTTCATCCGGGCACCCCCGCAAGACAGCCGGAGACCGCCTGCCAAACACCGACCAAAGCCCACATTCTACCGGTTGCCTTGGGGTTGCGCCCATATTTTAAGCATTGCCCTAATTTCAGGCACAAAACTGCCCGCAAACCTTTGCGATTCCCGCGCCCACCGCCTAGCTACGTCTGAAGACAGAACAGGAGACTCCGTGACCGCCGCACCCCTTGCCATGACGACCCCCGTGATCCTTGCGCCGATGGCCGGGATCACCGACCTGCCATGGCGGCGGGTCGTGGCGGGCTTTGGCGCGGGGCTTGTGGTCTCCGAAATGGTCGCCTGCGAAGAGGTGATGCGCGACCATCCCGAGATGCGGGCCCGCGCGGCCTTGAGCACCGACAGCCCCAGCTCCGAACTGGCCGAACTTGGCCTGGGCGAGGCGCATACCGCCGTCCAGCTTGTCGGGCGCGAGGCGCATTGGATGGCCGAGGCCGCCCGCTTCGTCGAGGCGCAGGGCGCGCGGATCATCGACATCAACATGGGCTGCCCGACCAAGCGCGTGACCACCGGGGCCTGCGGCTCGGCCCTGCTGCGCGACCTCGACCACGCCCTGCGCCTGATCGAGGCGGTGGTGGGTGCGGTCAAGGTGCCGGTCATGCTGAAAACCCGGCTCGGCTGGGACGATGCCTCGCTGAACGCGCCCGAGCTTGCCAGGCGGGCCGAGGGCGCAGGGATCGCGATGATCACCATCCACGGCCGTACCCGCTGCCAGCTTTACAAGGGTTCGGCCAATTGGCAGGCGATCCGCGCCGTCAAGGAGGCGGTGCAGATCCCGGTCATCGCCAATGGCGACATCGTTGATGATACGACGGCGGCACAGGCGCTGGCGGCCTCCGGCGCCGATGGCGTGATGATCGGACGCGGGGCGCAGGGCGCACCGTGGAGGCTCGCCCAGATCTCCCACGCGCTGCACGGCACGCCGGCGCCCAAGGTGCCCGAGGGCGCGGCGCTGGCGGCGCTGATCGCCGGGCATTACGAGGCGATGCTATCTTTCTACGGTGTAAGTCTGGGCGCCCGCTGCGCCCGCAAGCATCTGGGCTGGTATCTGGCTGAAGCCAACCTGTCGCATCACCGCGATACATTGCTGGTCAATGACGACCCCAGACAGGTCCTCCACCTGATCGACCGCATCTTCGCCGAAGGCGAGAGGAAGGCCGCATGACCACGCCACCGCCCTTCGAGACGATCTGGACCTCCCTGCCGATGCCGGCCTTGGTGATCGGCAAGACCAACCGGATTCTGGCGGTCAACCCGCCGGCGGAGACCTTCCTCAACACCTCGGCCCGGATGGTGCTGCAGCAGGATGTCACTGAGAAACTCGCGGTCGATGTCGATCTGGCCGGGGCGCTGACCCGGTCGCGCAGCAATCAGGCGCTGGTCAATATCAACGACGTGCAGGTCAATGTCGGCGAGCGGGTGGCCCAGCACTGCCTGATCCAGATTGCGCCCCTGGCCGATACCACCGACCAGCTGCTGATCCTGATCTCGCCGCGCGAGATGGCGGACCGCATCGGCCGCGCCCGCAATGCGACCTCCGCCGCGAAATCGGCAATCGGCATGGCCGAGATGCTGGCGCATGAGATCAAGAACCCGCTGGCCGGAATCTCGGGCGCGGCCCAGCTTCTGTCGATGAATCTTTCCCCCGAAGATCGCGAGATGACCGATCTGATCGTGGAAGAAACCCGCCGCATCGTGAAACTGCTGGAGCAGGTCGAACAATTCGGCAATCTGCGCCCGCCGGACAGCCGCGCCGTCAATATCCATGACGCCCTGGACCGCGCCCGCCGCTCGGCCCAGATGGGCTATGCCAGCCACATGATGATCGTCGAGGATTACGACCCCTCGCTGCCCGTGACCTGGGCCGACCCCGATCAGCTGATGCAGGTTTTCCTGAACCTGATCAAGAACGCGACCGAGGCCGCCAACAACCACCGCGGCACGATCCGCCTGCGCACCTTTTACGACGTGGCCCTGCGCCTGCGGCGGCGCGACGGCACCGGGGCCAGCCTGCCCCTGCAGATTGAAATCATCGACGATGGCCCGGGCATCCCGCCCGACATCGCCAGCGACATCTTCGAGCCCTTTGTCTCCGGCCGCGAAAACGGCACCGGACTGGGTCTCGCTCTGGTGTCGAAGATCATCACGGACCACGGCGGTCTGATCTCGGTGGAATCGGTGCCCGGTCGCACGGTCTTCCGCATTTCGCTGCCGATCGCGCCGAAAGAAAAACTGAAGGAGAAATAAGATGGATGGCACTGTTCTGGTCGCTGATGACGACCGCACGATCCGCACGGTGCTGACGCAGGCCTTGACCCGCGCAGGCTGCAAGGTTCATGCGACCTCGTCGCTGATGACGCTGATGCGCTGGGTCGAAGAGGGCAAGGGCGACCTTGTGATCTCGGACGTGATCATGCCCGACGGCAACGGGCTCGAGGCGCTGCCGCGCATCTCGCGCATCCGGCCGGGCCTGCCGGTCATCGTGATTTCGGCGCAAAACACCATCATGACGGCGATTCAGGCCGCCGAGGCCGAGGCGTTCGACTATCTGCCGAAGCCCTTCGACCTGCCGGACCTGATGAAGCGTTCGGCCCGCGCCTTGGACAGCAAACGCCGGATCGCCGCCGCCGTGGTCAACCCGCCGAGGGAGCCGGGCGATGATCTGCCTCTGGTGGGCCGCACCGCCGCGATGCAGGCGCTGTACCGGCTGGTCGCCAAGGTGATGAACACCGACCTGCCGGTGCTGATCACCGGCGAATCGGGCACCGGCAAATCGCTGATCGCCCGGGCGATCCACGACTTCTCCGACCGCCGCTCGCAGCCCTTTGTGGTCGCCCAAGCCGCTGACCTCGGCGGCGTGGACGGCATCGCGAGCCTGGTTGCCAAGGCGCGCGGTGGCACGCTGCTGATCGACGAAGTGGCCGATTTCGACGAGGACGGCCAGGCCCGTCTGGTCCGCATGCTGGATGTGGCCGACGACCATGCGCCGCGGATTCTGGCCACCAGCCAGGCCGATCTGGCCCAGAAGGTCGAGGAAGGCCGGTTGCGCAAGGATCTGTTCTACCGGCTCGGCGGCGTGTCCTTCAACGTCCCGCCGCTGCGTGAGCGGGTCGAGGATATCAACCTCCTCGCCGACCATTTCATGACGCGGGGCGAGCGGGAAATCGGCACGACCCGCAGACTTACACAAGAAGCCCGCAACATCCTGCGCGCCTTCCCTTGGCCCGGCAATGTCCGCCAGTTGGAAAACGTGCTGAAGCGGCTGCTGGTCACCTCCTCGGAACCCGATATCCACGGGCCGGAACTGGAAGCCGCCCTCGGTGGGCCACAAACCGCCGAGCCGGCCCGGGCAGGGGCGGTCGAGAATGAAAAGCTGTCGCAGTCCGTCGCGCGGCATTTGAAGCGCTATTTCGACCTTCACAACGGCCAATTGCCGCCCGCCGGCGTCTATGACCGGATTTTGCGCGAGGTTGAGTTGCCTTTGATCGAGATCGCCCTCGATGCGACGGCCGGAAATCAGGCCAAATGTGCCGACCTTTTGGGGATCAACCGCAATACCTTGCGCAAGAAGATCACCGACCTCGATATCCGCGTGACACGCCGCCGCAAGCTGATGTAATAAAGCAACAGCGAGAGTGTCTTGCGGGAAGCGTTGCCCGAAAGACACCGATTGTGGCGGGTGGGACGCAGGTCCGGCCCAGAAAAGGGCCGGATTTTGAGACGGAAGGCAGGCATTTCCTCCTGGGCGGCGCGGCTGTCGCATCTGCGGCGGCAGCGGCAGTTGCAGACCGGGATCACGCTGGGCCTGGTCTTTCTGGGGCCGGTGCTGGCGGTTCTGACCTTTCTGGCGCTCGGGCCCTTCAACCAATCCGCCTCCTCCGATTGGCTGCGGCTGATCCTTCTCGCCGATCTGGTCTATGTGCTGGCACTGGCGGCCTTGGTGCTGCGGCGGCTGATGCAGATGGTCTCCGACCGGAGGCATCACTCGGCAGGCTCGCGGCTGCACCTGCGCCTGACCGGGGTTTTCGCGATTGTCGCCCTGATTCCGACGGTTCTGGTCGCGGTTTTCGGGGTTTTGACGGTGAATATCGGGTTGGAGGGCTGGTTTTCCGACCGCGTCCGCTCGGTCGTCGGCGCCTCGCTGGAGGCGGCCCAGGCCTATGAGGCCGAGCAGACCTCCACTCTGACGCTGGACGTTCAGGCGCTGGCGCATTTCCTGACCCAGGCCAAGGCGCGCGGCGGGCTGACCGACGATGGCGAGATCCGCCCCGTGCTGGCCCAGGGCCAGGCGGCGGTGCAGCGCGGGCTGAAAGAGGTCTATCTGATCACCGCGACCGGCACGCTGAAAACCCGGGGCGAGAAGAGCTATCTCTTTGATTATGAACGCCCAACGGACGATCAACTGATCCGGGCCCAGTCGGGCGAGACGGTGCTGATCCCCGATTGGCCGAACTCTGAACTCCGCGCGCTGGTCAACCTGCCGGCCTTCCCCGACCGTTTGCTTTATGTCTCGCGCAAGGTCGATGGCAAGATCCTGGGGCTTCTCGACGAGACGCAGCAGACCGCCGCCCTTTACCGCCAGCTGGAAAGCGACCGCGGGAAGATTCTGTTTAATTTCGGGCTCTTGTACCTCGGCTTTGCGGTGATCCTGATCATCGCCGCGGTCTGGGGCGGCCTTTGGTTCGCCGAAAGGCTGGCACGTCCGGTGGGCCGTCTGGCCGGGGCGGCGCAACGGGTGGGTGAGGGCGATCTGGACGTACAGGTGAAGGAAGAAGAGAGCGACGACGAGATCGCGATGCTCGGCCGCCTTTTCAACCAGATGACCCGCCAGCTGAAGGGCCAGCGCGAGGCGCTGATCCAGAGCCACGCCCAGACCGAGGGGCGGCGACGCCTGTTCGATTCGGTGCTGTCCAGCGTGACCGCCGGGGTGATCGGGCTGGATGCCGAGGGGCATGTGGATTTCGTCAACCGCGCCGGCATGCGGATGCTCGACCTTGGCGCCGAGCCTGGCCCCCAGATGACCCTGGCACAGGTCGTCCCCGAATTCCGCAATCTTTTCGAACGTTTGCAGGCCGATGCTGGATCTGCCCTGCAAGACGAGGTCCGCATCTCGCGCCGCGGCAAGCTGGAAAGCCTGCTGGTCCGCCTGAGCGAGCGGCGCAGCGAGGATGGCCTGGTCGAGGGTTTTGTGGTGGCCTTTGACGATGTGACCGAACTGGTCTCAGCCCAAAGGATGGCGGCCTGGGGCGATGTCGCCCGCCGCATCGCGCATGAGATCAAGAACCCGCTGACCCCGATCCAGCTGTCGGCCGAACGCATCCGCCGCAAGTACCGCACCCAGGTCACCGATGCCTCCGACCTGGAGCAGTACACCGACATTATCATCCGTCAAACCAATGACTTGCGGCGTATTGTTGACGAGTTTTCCAAGTTCGCCCGCATGCCCGAACCCGATCGTCGCGAGGCCGATCTGTCCGCCCTGGTCAAAGCTGCCGTCATGCTGCAGGAAAATGGCCAACCCGGCGTGCATTTCGAAACGCAACTGCCCGACCGGCCGGATCTGATCGAGCTTGACAGCACCATGATCGGGCAGGCCTTGACAAATCTTATAAAGAACGCAGGCGAAGCCCTTGAAGAGAAAAAGGAAAAGACTGCTACGGACTTCCGGCCCGAGATCCATGTCAGCCTGCAGGCCTATGACACCCATTCCATCATCAAGATCGCCGACAACGGCACGGGCCTGCCGCCTGACCGTTCGCGGCTGTTCGAACCCTATGTGACGACGCGGGAAAAAGGCACCGGATTGGGCCTGCCGATCGTCAAGAAGATCATCGAGGAACATGGCGGCACGCTCATCCTGATGGATGCGCCCGTCTTTACCGGCAATGACCATGCGGGAGCCCTGGCAGAGATCCGTCTGCCCCGCGCCACTCGCACGAAATCCGTCGCCGGCCGCAGCCAAGCCCAGGGGGGAGCATGACCAATATTCTGATCGTCGACGACGAAAAGGACATCCGCGAACTGATCGGGGACATTCTGAAGGACGAGGGCTATGCCATTCGTCTTGCAGGAAATTCTGACGAATGCATGGAAGCGATCAACGCCGAGTTGCCCAGCCTGATGATCCTCGACATCTGGCTGAAGGACAGCCGGATGGACGGGATCGACATCCTGAAGACCGTTAAACGCGACAATCCGGATGTGCCAGTCGTCATCATCTCGGGCCACGGCAATATCGAGATCGCGGTCGCCGCGATCAAGCAGGGCGCCTATGACTTCATCGAAAAGCCTTTCAACATCGACCAGCTGATGGTCGTGGTTAGCCGCGCGATGGAAACCTCGCGGTTGCGGCGCGAGAATGCGGACCTGCGGCGGCGCGATGTGACCTCTTCGGAGATGCTGGGTTCAAGTCCGGCCTTCAAGGGCTTGAAATCGCAGCTGGAAAAGGTCACGAAGTCCAACGGGCGGGTCATGCTCTCCGGTCCTGCCGGGTCGGGCAAGGAACTCGCCGCCCGCTTCATCCATGTCAATTCCAACCGCGCGGGGGCGCCCTTCGTCTCGGTTTCTTCCGCCACGGTTGAACCTGAGCGGATGGAAGAGGTGCTCTTCGGTCGCGAAACCCAGGAGCGGGGCGTGGAAAAGGGCCTGCTCGAACAGGCCCATGGCGGCGTGGTCTATTTCGACGAAGTGGCCGATATGCCCTTGGGAACCCAGTCGAAAATCCTGCGTGTGCTGACCGAACAGCAGTTCACCCGGCAAGGCGGCTCCGACAAGGTGCGGGTCGATCTGCGGGTGATCTCCTCGACCTCGCGCGATCTGCGGCTGGAAATCGCGCAAGGTCGCTTCCGGCAAGAGCTTTACGACCGGCTCAACGTCGTGCCGATCCAGGTGCCCTCGCTGGCCGAACGGCGCGAGGATATTCCGGAATTGACCAAGCATTTCATCGACATGTTCCACCGCACCCAGGGCCTGCCCTTGCGCAGCCTGACCTCGGAGGCCGAGGCGGTCCTGCAGACCATGGCCTGGCCCGGCAACGTGCGCCAGTTGCGCAACGTGATCGAGCGAGTGCTGATCCTTGGCGACAGCACCGGTCCGGTCGAGCCGCGCGAATTGCCCGGCCCCGACCCGGTGGGCGATTCGGGCCAGCGCATGGTGATGGGCGGCGCCATGGCCACCCTGCCGCTGCGCGAAGCGCGCGAAGTCTTCGAGCGTGAATATCTGCTCACCCAGATCAACCGTTTTGGCGGCAATATCAGCCGCACGGCCGGCTTTGTGGGCATGGAACGCTCTGCCCTACACCGTAAGCTCAAGTCTTTGGGGGTTGTCTCCTCGGGCAAGGGGGCCCAGGGCGAGGGTGACGACGAGGAATGAATTAATCTCTGGAAACTGCCGAAAGGCCCGGCCATACTTGCGCCGTTGCGGCTTTGTGCTGCATGGGACAGTTTGCGACAACAATAGACCCTCGAAAACGACAAGAACAAACGACAAGAACAAGGGCTGAAGAAATGGCTGCCGATAAGCAGAACTTGCAAGACGCTTTCCTGAATCATGTGCGCAAGGCCAAGGTTCCGGTGACGATTTTCCTGATCAACGGGGTCAAGCTGCAGGGTGTTATCACCTGGTTTGACAATTTTTGTGTGCTGCTGCGCCGGGATGGCCAATCGCAGCTGGTTTACAAACATGCGATCTCGACCATCATGCCGGGTGGCCCGATCAACCTTTACGAAGGCGAAGAGTGATCCGCGAGCCCGAGGATGACGGCGCCGCCGAAGACGGTGACGCCGCGCCGCAAGCCCGTATCCCACGCGGCCCGCACGACACCGCCGAGGTGGCGACGCGGGCCTATGTCCTTCACCCGGATGTGAAATCGGCACGCAAGCGCCGGTTGGCCGAACATGGCCTGGCCGAGGCGGTGTCCTTGGCTGCAGCCCTGCCCGGGATCGAGGTGGTAGGTTCCGAAGTCGTGCGCCTGTCGCGCGTCGCCCCCGGCATGCTGTTCGGCACCGGCAAGGTCGAGGAGCTGAAGACCCGCTTCAAGGAAGCCGAGGTCGACCTTGTGCTGGTCGATGGCACCGTCGGCCCGGTCCAGCAGCGCAATCTGGAAAAGGAATGGGGGGTCAAGCTTCTGGACCGCACCGGCCTGATCCTGGAAATTTTCGCCGACCGCGCCCGGACTCGCGAAGGGGTGCTGCAGGTCGAGCTTGCGGCTTTGTCCTACCAGCGCTCGCGCCTCGTGCGGGCCTGGACCCACCTGGAGCGGCAACGCGGCGGCTTTGGCTTTGTCGGCGGCCCGGGCGAGACGCAGATCGAAAGCGACCGTCGGGCGATCGACGACGAGGTGATCAAGCTCAAGCGTCAGCTCGATCAGGTGGTGAAAACCCGCGAGCTGCACCGTGCCGCGCGGCGCAAGGTGCCTTTCCCGATTGTGGCGCTGGTCGGCTACACCAATGCCGGCAAGTCGACGCTGTTCAACCGGATGACTGGGGCCGAGGTTCTGGCCAAGGACATGCTGTTTGCCACGCTGGACCCGACGATGCGCGGCGTGACCCTGCCGGGCAAGGATGGCGGGGTGGGGCGCAAATATATCCTGTCCGATACCGTGGGCTTCATCTCGGACCTGCCGACGCAACTGGTCGCCGCCTTCCGCGCCACGCTGGAAGAGGTGCTGGAGGCTGATCTGATCGTGCATGTCCGCGACATCTCGCATCCTGAAACCGCCGAACAGGCGGCGGATGTGGCCGATATCCTCGCCGCGCTCGGGGTGAAACCCGATACGCCGCAGATCGAGGTCTGGAACAAGCTGGACCTTGTCCCGGCGGAGGCCCGCGCCGCGCTTGAGGCCAGCCTCGCGCATCGCACCCATGTCCATGCCATCTCGGCCCTGACCGGCGAGGGCATGCCCGCCTTGCTGGAAGCGATCAGCGCCGCCTTTGACGAGGCCAAGACCGAAACCGACGTGACCCTCGGCTTTGCCCAAGGCCGCCAGCATGCCTGGCTCCATGCCGAAGGCGTCGTGGTGAGCGAGACCCAGACCGATGAGGGCTGGCAGATGCATCTGCGCTGGACCCCGCGGCAGGAAGCCCGGTTTCTTACCCTGTAAGGCCGCGCCCGGCTGAGGTGTTGAACGCTCCGCGGGGAGTATTTGAGCAAAGCGCAAGGGGGGCCCCAAGTGCCGGGGAACCCTTTGCATTTGATTCAAATTGATTTGCCCTCTGTCGCAATACTCCCGCCGGAGGCCCCGGCCAGGCCCGGGCGTGCCGTTGGCTCAGTTGGCGGGCTCGAGGTGGGTGATCCCGACAGCGCCGGCGCGCGCCAGTTCGGGGTCGAGCGTCATCGGGATATATTCGCCGCGCCGCCACAGCTCGGACAGGTCGTCGTAGTGGCGCGACAGCGGATGGCCGCTTTCGCCGGTGGCGATGATGAAGACCGAGCTTTCCGGGTCGGCGAAGTCATAAACCCCGCGATAGCCGCCGCCATGGACGTTCTGGTAGGGGTTCTCGCCGATGCCCTTGGTGCGCCCGCGCATCAGCGTGTCATCGCCGCCCGAGGTGCTTTGCCGGATGTTGACGAAATAATGGATGAAGGGCACGGCGCCCAGCACCGGGTGGTCGTGGGTCGCCTCATGCGCGTCGCCCCAGCGCCAGCTCTCGATCTTGGGTCCGTATTTCTCGGACAATTGCAGCAGGGCGTCGTCCAGCGCGATCCGGGCGATGTCGGAGCAGCTTTCCACCGCCACCGATTGCACCACATCGCACCAGACCGAGGCGCCATCGGTGTTGCGATAGACCCTTTCGATGAAATCGGGGTTCACATGGGTGATCACATCGGCCAGCGGGCCGATCTCGTCGCGGGTCAGGTGGTCTTGCAAGGAGCGCAGCCAGGCCTCGGCAATCAGGGGTTCGGGCAGGTGCTCGTTCTCCTCGCCGTTCCATTTGGCCAGCAGCGCCAGCGCATCCTGGCGCATCCGGTCGGGGGTGCCGGCGGGGGCGGCCTCGCCGGTGAACCAGAGGTCCTTGCCGATCAGCGGCAGAAGCGTGCGCACGGTGGGGGAAACGGTATCCAGCTGCGCCTCGATGAAGCTGTCTCGGGTATGGACCTCACGGGTTTTCATCAGGGTCAGCCAGCGCTGGATACGCTGCGTGTCGCCCCAGTCGAAAGACACGTTCAACGGATAGGGCTTGTCGGTGATCTTGTTGTTCGTATTGCCCAGCAAGCCCGAGGAGGGGTTCTTGACCACCGGATTGTCGGAATAGGGGAAGAAGCCCTCCCAGCGGTTCTTGCCCTCCCATCCCGGGGCGGGCATCCGGCCCTGCGTCTGGTTGGCGATGTCGCGTTTCGGCATCCGGCCGATCATCTGCATCGCGATGTTCTTGCCGTCGACCAGCATCAGGTTCTGCGACGGGGCGATGAAACCTGCGGCTG
Organism: Rhodobacter sp. P2_H5; assembly: GCF_056403335.1. Lineage (NCBI taxonomy): Bacteria > Pseudomonadati > Pseudomonadota > Alphaproteobacteria > Rhodobacterales > Rhodobacter > Rhodobacter sp. P2_H5. Next base: position 12,969 of record NZ_JBFUFS010000021.1, read on the forward strand.
CCGTGATCGCCTCGTCCACCGAATGGGCGCGCATCAGGCCGAAGGCGGCGCTCATCGAGGTATCGGCGCCGTCGAGCGCCGTCCATTCCAGCGCGGGCACGGCGCCGGGCGGGGTCACGGTGTTCAGGTCGTAATGGGTGCCGGGCAGGATCGGCCCGGCCTCGGACCAGCGCTGGGTGATGGTGACCGGCGGCTTGCCCTTGACGGTGATGATGGTGCGGCGGGTGGTGAAATCCTTCGGGCCCTCGGGGGTGAGGTATTGCTCGGGATTGGCCGGGTTGACCTTTTCCATCACCACGTCCTGATCATCCAGGAAGCTGGAGGTCAGGCCCCAGCCCAACTTCTCCGACCGTCCCAGCAGCACCAGCGGCATGCCGGGGATGGTGGCCCCGATCACATCGCCCGAGGTCAGGTGCAGCCGGGCGAGGTACCAGATCGACGGCGCGGTGAAGTCGAGATGCGGGTCATTGGCCAGAAGCGAGCCGCCCGCGGCCGAGCGGCTCGGCGCCGCCGCCCAGGCATTCGACGCCCCGGCAAGCCCGGCCGAGGGGAAGGGCGACAGCGGCTGGTCCAGATCGGCCATCCGGTGCGGCACGCCCGGGGTCACGCCCGGCATCAGGTCGGAATATTGCGGCAGGGCGGCCACGGCGGGGCCGGGGACATCGGGCAGGATATCTTTCAGCCGCGAGGGCGAGATGGTCATCGACATCTCGGCCCGCAGAACCTCGCTGTCGAGATGCGAGGAGAGCTGCAGCGCCATCAGCTTGATGATCGCCAGCGAATCCGCCGGGGCCCAGGCGTCGATCTGGCTGGAGAACAGGAAGAACTCCGGCGCGCCGCGGCCAAGCGCCTTCCTGTTGACCTCTTCGATCCAGGCGTTGACCCCGGAGGCATAGGCCTGCAGCGCCGCTTTGGTATAGTCGTCCTGGGCTGGGACCGAGGACAGGGCCAGCGTGTAAAGGTCGAGCCTGCGCATCAGCTCATCGGTCTTGAGGGTCTTTTCGCCGAAGATTTCCGACAGGCGCCCCTGGGCGGTGCGGCGCAGCAGCGTCATCTGCCAGAGCCGGTCCTGCGCATGGGCAAAGCCCAAGGCGTAATAGGCGTCGTTGTCATTGGCGGCAAAGATATGCGGCACGTCGGAATTGTTGCGCACGATCTCGACCGGGGCCGCGATGCCGGGCACCGCCCAGGTCGCATTGTAATCCGGCAGCGAGCGCGACAGGAAATAGTACAGGACGCCAAGGGTCAGCGCCCCAAGGATGACAAGACCCAGAAACGCGCGCAGCGTCCAGCGGAAGGCGGTCAGCATCTTGAGGGGCATCCTTGACGGCGTCGGCGGAATAACCCTCTAGTCCATCCTGATATCGGGCACAATTGGCGAGGTCGTGAAGATGGCAAAAGTGGCATTTCTGGGCTTGGGGGTGATGGGGTTCCCGATGGCCGGGCATCTGATGGCTAAAGGGCATGAGGTGACGGTTTATAACCGCAACCCGGAAAAGGCCGCCGCCTGGGTGGCCAAACACGGCGGCAAGTCCGCCGCGACCCCGCGCGAGGCGGCTTTGGGGGCGGAGTTCGTCATGGCTTGCGTCGGCAACGACGACGATCTGCGCGCGGTCTGTCGTGGGGTGGATGGCGCCTTTGCCGGAATGGATGCCGGGGCGGTCTTTGTCGACCACACCACGGTCTCGGCCGAAGTGACGCGCGAGCTTGGCGCCGAGGCGGCCGCGCGCGACCTCGGCTTTGTCGATGCGCCCTTGTCGGGTGGCCAGGCGGGGGCCGAGAACGGCGTGTTGTCGATCATGTGCGGCGGGATCGAAGAGGATTACGCCCGGGCCGAGCCGGTGATGCAGACCTATGCCCGGATCTGCAAGCGCCTCGGCGGCCCGGGGTCGGGCCAATTGGCCAAGATGATGAACCAGATCTGCATCGCGGGTCTGGTGCAGGGCCTGGCCGAGGCCCTGGCCTTTGGCGAGAAGGCCGGGCTTGATGGCGCGGCGGTGGTCGAGGTGATCTCTCAGGGTGCTGCCGGCAGCTGGCAGATGGTCAACCGCCACAAGACCATGCTGGAAGACAAGTTCGACTTCGGCTTTGCGGTCGACTGGATGCGCAAGGATCTGGGCATCTGCCTTGCCACCGCCAACCAGATTGGCGCGAGCCTTCCGGTGACGGCGCTGGTCGACCAGTTCTACAAGGACGTGCAACGGATGGGCGGCGGACGCCACGACACCTCCAGCCTGATCCGCAGGTTGCGGTAGATCGGATGGGCAATTTGCCCATCTTCGGGTTGCGCTGAGCAGGATCGGCGGCATGCCCATCTTCCCGGTCGCCGCCGCGGAAGATGGGCAGATTGCCCATCCTACATTCCGCCGTCGCGCCTGGCGCAAATCGGTGACTGGACCCGGAAGGCCGGGAGAGTGGATGACCACGGGTTAGGCGGCTCTCCCGGCATGTCGCTTCCCGATGCCTTGGACGCGCATGCTGAAGAAAAGGCCGAAAGTCCTGTTACTCGGCATCCCCCAAAGCGCCGCCGCACCCTGACCCGCGGCGCAGGTTTCGGTTGGTGGGATGGGCAATTTGCCCATCTTTGGGGATGGGACTGGCAAGATGGGCAAATTGCCCATCCTACCGCCAGACCTTACGGAATGATCCGGCTGTATTTGACACCTTCCAGCGTGGCGCCGGCGATCAGGCCTTGCTGGCCGAAGATCAGGGCGACGACCGGGTCAAGCTCGGTCGTGTCCTTGCCGATGCTGGCGCCCTGATCGGGGGTGGCATATTCCACCCCGGCCCCGGCCGCCCAGCCGCTGCTGGTGCGGAAGGCCTGCAGCGCGTCGGGCGTCAGGAAGAAGATCGCATGGGCATATTGCTGCGCGCCGATCTGGATGCCGAAGGAGGCTGAGGTGGCCGAATAGTAATCCACCGTCACATTGTTGATCCTGAGCGCGCCGCGCCCGTAAGAGCCGCCGAAGCCGAAGCCGACCTCGGTCACCAGCGGCATGTAGAGCACGCCCTTGGCGTTGCGGGCCATGTCCTGGGTGCCCGGATAGCGCGAGAACAGGTAGTCGCGCGTCGCATCAACCCTGGCGTCGATCTTCTGGGCGGCATTGGAGTTGACGCCATTGCCCAGAATGGCCCCATCGCAGGCCGCCAGCGTGGAGGTCACACCCGCCGCGGCGCCCAGCGCCACGAAATTGCGCCGGGACATCAATCCTTTGGAGTTCACTGTCATTTTTGCCTCTCGCTGCCCCATGGGCTTGGTTCAGGCTCTTTGGCCCTTGCGGCGCATGATAACAGGCCGGCTGTCATTCGCCAAGCGCGGGGCCGGGCAGAGGCGAAGCCCCGCCGATGGAGGGGCCGATGGCGGAGAGGGCGGGAGCCTCCGGCGGGGATATTTGCAGGACCAATGAAGGGCCGGGCGCGCGGCGGGCGTCAGGCCTTGCCGGCGCGGATCAGCCTTGCGGCTTCGGGGGCGAAATAGGTCAGCACGCCGTCGCAGCCGGCGCGGCGGAAGGCCATCAGGCTTTCGAGCATCGCTTTCTCGCCGTCGATCCAGCCGTTCAGCGCCGCGCCCTTGATCATCGCGTATTCGCCCGAGACCTGATAGGCATAGGTCGGGGCGCCAAAGGTGTCCTTCACCCGGCGGCAGATGTCGAGATAGGGCATGCCGGGCTTGACCATCACCATGTCGGCGCCTTCGGCCAGATCGCGTTCGACCAGGCGCAGCGCCTCGTCTCCATTGGCGGGGTTCATCTGGTAGGTCTTCTTGTCGCCCTTGAGCGCCGAAGTGGCCCCCACCGCATCGCGGAAGGGCCCGTAGAAGGCCGAGGCATATTTCGCGGCATAGGACATGATCGTCACATTGGTGTGACCCCCGGCCTCCAACGCCTGGCGGATCGCGCCGATCCGGCCGTCCATCATGTCCGAGGGCCCGATGATATCGGCGCCGCTTTCGGCCTGGGCGAGGGCCATCTTCACCAGGCATTCAACCGTCTGGTCGTTCAGGATCACGCCGTCCTTCACGAGGCCGTCATGGCCATTGCTGTTGTAGGGGTCGAGCGCCACATCCGTCATCACGGCGATCCCCGGTACCGCGGCCTTGATCGCGCGGATCGCGCGGTTGGTCAGGTTGTCGGGGTTCCAGGCCTCTTCGCAGGTTTCGGTCTTAACGTCGGGCAGGGTATAGGGAAAGAGGCAGATGGCCGGGATGCCCAGAGCCGCCGCCTCGGCCGCGGCCTCGACCACCAGATCGACCGAGCGGCGCACCACGCCGGGCATCGAGGCGATCTCTTGCGTCACCCCCACGCCGTCGCAAATGAACAGCGGCCAGATCAGGTCATTGACCGACAGCGTGTTCTCCTGCGCCAAAGCCCGGAGCGGGGCCGAGGAGCGCAGGCGGCGGAAGCGGAAGGTCGGGTAGGGGGCGGAGATCGGACGCATATTGGCCTCGGAAAACGGCTTGCAGCTTTGCGCCTTGCCTGACATGGAATGAAGCAAGGCTCAAGGGCTGAGAAGGAACCTGTTTTGACCTGGTACAAGATGCTGGTCGCGCTGCTCGACCTCCGCTCTTTTTCAAACCTGTGGTACTGGATCGCCCTGGCGGTGATCTGGTCTTCGGCGAGCCATTGGGTCCTGGGCATTCCCTATGACATGGTCTGGCGCGCCAGGCGCGAAGGCGGTCAGGTTCAGGAGGATCTGGAGGCGCTGGCCCGGATCAACTCCTCCCGGATGCTGTATTATTCGCGCCACCGCGGGCCCTGGCTGGTCGGGGTCATCTGCTTTCTCGCCACGGTGCTGGGGCTGACCGGCTTTGTCTATCACTGGGAATTCGCCCAGGCCGTCCTCTGTCTTTTTGCGCCGCTTTGCGTGCTGGGCTATCTGTCGCTGGCCGCTGCCCTGAAGATCGAGGCGGGCGAGGGCCGGGGCGAGGCCCTGCACCGCCGCCTGTTCTGGCACCGGCTGTCGGTGCAGCTTCTGGGAATGGTGGCGATCTTCGTGACCTCGCTTTACGGCATGTATGTCAACTTTCAAAACATGATCCCCTGGTAACACATGGCAGACCGCATCCTGTTGGGCGGCGCGCCCGAGGGCTATGACGCCCGTCTTCTGGCCCGGGAGCTGTCCCGCGGCCAGCCGGTGATCCATGTCGCCCGCGACGACCGCCGGATGGAGGCTGTGAAGGTTGCGCTCTCGGTCATGGCGCCCGGCACCGTGGTGCTGGAATTTCCGGCCTGGGATTGCCTGCCCTATGACCGCGTCTCGCCCAACCCGGAAATCGGCGCGCGGCGGATGTCGACGCTGGCGGCTCTGGCCTCCGGTCTTGGCGGAGCATTCGTCGTGCTGACCACGATGGCGGCGGCGACTCAGCGCATCCCGGCGCGTGCGGTTCTGGAGACGGCGAGTTTCGTGGCCAAGGTTGGCGACCGCGTCGATGAGGCGCGGCTGAAGCGGTTCCTCGCCAATATGGGCTTCTCGCCGGTCTCCACCGTGGCCGAGCCGGGGGATTATGCCCTGCGCGGCGGCATCGTCGACATCTTCCCGCCGGGCGGCGGCGGGCCGGTGCGGCTCGACTTCTTCGGCGACCAGCTGGACGGCATCCGCCGCTTTGACCCGGTGACGCAAAGGACGGTGCAAAAGCTGACCTCGGTCGAGTTTGCCCCGATGTCCGAGGTCCTGCTGGACGAACCCGCCATCGCCCGCTTCCGGCAGAATTACCGGGTGGAGTTCGGCGCCGGCGGCTCGGACGACCCGCTTTACGAGGCGGTCAGCGCTGGCCGCAAGCATCAGGGCATGGAGCACTGGCTGCCCTTCTTCCACGAGCGGCTGGAAACGATCTTCGACTACCTGCCCAAGGCGAGTGTCATGCTCGACGATCAGGTCACCGCCGCCCGCCTGTCGCGCTGGGAGGGGATCGAGGACCAATACGACAGCCGCCATGAAGCGATGAGCGCCAAGGGCCGCTTGGATACGGTCTACAAGCCCGTGGCGCCGGGGCTTTTGTACCTCGACGATGCCGCCTGGGAGGCGGTTCTGGCCGATCACCGCATGGTGCAGCTCTCGCCCCTGTCGCAGGCGCCGGGCCCCGGTGTTCTGGACGCGGGCGGGCGCATCGGCCGCAATTTCGCGCCCGAGCGTCAACAGGAAAACGTCAGTCTTTTCGGGGCTTTGGCGGATCATATTCGCAAAACACTCAAAGATACCCAGGTGGTGATCGCCTCCTATTCCGAGGGCGCGCGCGAGCGGCTGAAGGGTCTTCTGGAAGACGAGAAGATCAAGGCGGTCCATGAAATCAAGGACTTCCGCGAGGTTCCTGAGGGTTCGGGCAAGATATTCCTGGTGATCTGGGGGCTGGAGGCTGGCTTTACCGCACCCGGCCTGACCGTGATCTCGGAACAGGACGTCCTGGGCGAACGCATGGTCGGCAAGGTGCGCAAGAAGCGCAAGGCCGACAATTTCCTGCGCGAGGTCGATACGCTGACCCCCGGCGATCTGGTGGTGCACGTCGAACATGGCGTCGGCCGTTATCTGGGGCTGGAGACGATCACCGCCTTGGGTGCTCCGCATGCCTGCGTCGCGCTGGAATATGCTGAAAACGCAAAACTTTATCTGCCGGTCGAGAACATCGAACTTCTCAGCCGCTATGGCCACGAGGAGGGCCTGCTCGACAAGCTCGGCGGTGGCGCCTGGCAGGCCAAGAAGGCCAAGCTCAAGGAGCGCATCCGCGGGATCGCCGACCGTTTGATGCGGGTCGCCGCCGAACGCGCCCTGCGCCATGCCCCGATCCTGGAGGCGCCGCACTCGATCTGGGAGGCTTTCGCCGCCCGCTTCCCCTATCAGGAGACCGACGACCAGCTCGCTGCCATCGCCGATGTGGTGGCCGATCTGGAAAAGGGCTCGCCGATGGACCGGCTGATCGTCGGCGACGTGGGCTTTGGCAAGACCGAGGTCGCAATCCGCGCCGCCTTTGTCGCAGCCCTCTCCGGCCAGCAGGTCGCGGTGATCTGCCCGACCACGCTGCTTGCCCGCCAGCACTACCGCGGCTTTGCCGAGCGGTTTCGCGGATTCAATATCTCCGTCAAACCCTTGTCGCGCTTTGTTGGCACGAAAGAGGCGAACGCCACCCGGGCCGGTCTCGCCGATGGTTCGGTTGATATCGTCGTGGGCACCCATGCGCTGCTGGCCAAGGGGATCAATTTCAAGAACCTCGGCCTGATGGTGATCGACGAAGAGCAACACTTCGGCGTCTCGCACAAGGAGCGTCTGAAAGAGATGCGCTCCGAGGTTCACGTCTTGACCCTGACCGCCACGCCGATCCCGCGCACCCTGCAACTCAGCCTGACCGGCGTGCGCGACCTTAGCATCATCGCGACCCCTCCGGTCGACCGCCTGTCGATCCGCACCTATGTCTCGGAATTCGACACGATCACCATCCGTGAGGCTCTGCTGCGCGAACATTATCGCGGCGGGCAAAGCTTCTATGTTGTCCCGCGCATCTCGGATCTGCACGAGATCGAGGATTTCCTGAAGAACCACGTCCCCGAAGTCACCTATTGCATCGCCCATGGCCAACTGGCGGCGGGCGAGCTGGACGACCGGATGAACCAGTTCTACGACGGCAAATATGACGTGCTTCTGGCCACGACCATCGTCGAAAGCGGTCTCGATATCCCGACCGCCAACACGATGATCGTCCACCGCGCCGACATGTTCGGTCTGAGCCAGCTTTACCAGATCCGCGGCCGCGTCGGGCGTTCGAAAACCCGCGCCTATGCCTATCTCACCACCAAACCCCGCGCGCCCCTGACCCCGCAGGCCACCAAACGCCTGCGCCTGCTGGGCAGCCTCGACAACCTCGGCGCCGGGTTCAACCTCGCCTCCCACGACCTCGATCTGCGCGGCGCGGGCAACCTTCTGGGTGAAGAACAGTCGGGCCACGTCAAGGAAGTCGGCTACGAGCTTTACCAGCAGATGCTGGAAGAAACGATCGCCAAGATCAAATCGGGCGAGCTGCAGGGCCTGTCCAAGCTGGATGACAGCTGGTCGCCGCAGATCAATCTCGGCGTGCCGGTGATGATCCCCGAGGATTTCATCCCCGACCTGGATGTGCGCCTCGGCCTTTACCGCAGGCTCTCCAGCCTTGCCACCAAGGTCGAACTCGAAGGTTTCGCCGCCGAACTGATCGACCGCTTCGGCCCCTTGCCGAAAGAGGTCAACACGCTGATGGTCATCGTCCGCATCAAGGCGCTCTGCAAGAAGGCCGGGATCTCGCGGCTGGATGTCGGCCCGAAAGGGGCCAATATCCAGTTCCACAATGACAAGTTCGACAATCCGGCGGGTCTGGTCGAATTCGTCAAGGACCAGGGCCCCGCCGCCCGCATCCAGGGCAACAAGATCGTCCTGATGGGCGAGATGAAGGCCGAAAGCGACCGGATCAAATCCGCCTTCGCCATCGCCCGCGATCTGGCGGAAAAGATCGTCCGCCCCGGCAAGGAACTGGCCAAGAAGCCCTGACGCCCCGCACCCCCCTTTGCCCTCTGCCGCAATACTCCGGGGTGAGCCGAAGGCGAGGGGCAGCGCCCCTTAGCGCCGCGCCACCCGCAGGATCAGCACCAAAGACACGCTGGAAAACCCCAGCACGCCGATCTGCAGGGGCAGGGGCGTGCCGTCAAAGGCCTGGCCCACCGGCACCGCCAGCAGAACCGAACCCACGGTCGAGATCGCGGTGATCAGCGAGGAGGCGAAGCCTGCGATATGGCCCAGATCCTCCATCGCCAGCGCGTTGAGGTTGCCCATCGTCAGCCCCATCATCGCGAAAATCCCGATGCCCCAGATCATGAAGACCGGGAAGGCAACGGGGGCCACGATCCCGCTGGCAAAGCCCGCCAGCACCAACGCCGTCATGGACACCTGCGCCACATAGGTCGCAACCAGCACCCGCCGCATCCCGATCCGCACCACGACGCGGGAGTTGAGGTAAGACCCGCTCATCGCGCAGATCGCGATCACGGTGAACCAGAGGGGGAACCCGTCGCCCCGACCGAAATACTGCTCGAAAATGCCCTGGATCGAGGAGAGCATCGAGAACAGGCAGGCCAGCGTCAGGGTCTGGCAGGCGGTGGCGATCAGGGCGATCCGGGTGCGGGCCAGCTCTTTGGCCGAGGCCCAGAGGAGGCCAAGCTGCAGGGGCCTGCGCGCGGTCTTCGGCAGGGTCTCGGCCTGGCGGAGCACCATCCAGGCGTTGACGGCCAGCGAAAACACCATGCAGACCAGGAAGATATCGCGCCAGCCGGCCACCAGCATGACCCCGCGCCCCATCAGCGGGGCCACGGCGGGGACCAGGGTGAAGACCATCATCACGAAGGACACGATCCGCGCCATTTCGCGCCCGCGGAACAGGTCGCGCACCAGCGCCATGCCGACGGCGCGCGGTCCTGCGGCGCCAAGGCCCATCAGGACCCGGGCAAACAGCAGCGTTTCCAGCGTGGGCGCGGCAAAGCACAGAAGGGCGGCGCCGATGTAGATGGCGCCACAGGCGACCAGCACCGGCTTGCGGCCAAAGGCATCCGAGACCGGGCCCGAGATCAGCGTGCCGAGCCCCATGCCCAGAACGAAACTCGTCACCACCAATTGGGCGAGGTTGGGGTTGGCGGGCGACAGGGTCGCGGCGATCTGCGGCAGGGCCGGCAGCATCGAATCGATGGCCAGCGACACCGAGGCGAACAGCATCGCCATCATGGCGACGAATTCGCGTTGCGACAGAAGTTTGGGCATTACAGGCTCAGCTGCTTTCTTTGGCCATCCGGGCCAGTTCGTCGATCACCTGACCCCACATTTCGGGCGGTTGCGCACCCGACAGGACATATTGGTTGGCGATCAGGAAGGTCGGCACGGCATTGACACCCCGTTCGCGCGAATGGGCCTCGCGCGCCTTGATGAGGTCGATGTCGGCGTCTGAGGCGAGGAGGCGGGCCACCACGGCGTGGTCCATCCCGGCCTCGGCGCCCAGATCGGCCAGCACCTCAAGGTCGCCGATGTCGCGCCCCTCGACCCAATAGGCCCGCATCAGGGCCGCGACCATCAGGCTTTGCCGCCCCTCCAATCCCGCCCAATGGATCATGCGGTGCGCGTTCAGCGTGTTGGGGATGCGCGGCGGCTTGTCGGGGTCCATCGCAACCCCGGCCTTGGCGGCCATGTCCTTGAAATGCTGGTGGATCTGGTTCAGCTTCTCGGCCCCGCCGAAGCGGGAGGTCAGGAACTCGCGTTTCGGCACGCCTTCGACAGGCATCTCGGGGTTCAGCTGGAACGGGTGCCATTCGACCTCGAACCCATGCTCGGGATGGGCCTCCAGCGCGCGTTCGAGGTTGGCCTTGCCGAGGTAGCACCACGGGCAGACCGGGTCGGAAAAGATATCAAGCTTGATCATGCTGTCTCCTTCGGCCGGAGCACCAGCCAGATCAGGGCACCGCCCGCGAGGGCCAGGAAGGGCAGCATGGCCATGTTGACCGCCTGCCAGCCGGCCTGCGCCGTGCCGCCCGAACAATTCATCAACCCGCCCGAGGACAGGCTGGCGAGGGTCACCCCGCCAAAGACCAGAAAGTCATTGAGCCCCTGCATCCGCCCGCGTTCTTCCGCTGTATGGGCCGAGGTCAGCATGGTCGTCGCGCCAATGAAGCCGAAGTTCCAGCCGATCCCCAGCAGCATCAGCGCGCCGAAGAAATGCTCCAGCTCAAAGCCCGACATCGCCACCACGCCGGCCCCGGCGAGGATCACCAGCCCCAGCGCCATGATCTTCTCGACCCCGTACCGGGCGATCAGGCTGCCGGTGAAAAAGCTTGGCACGAACATCGCCAGCACATGGGCGGTCACCACATTGGCCGCATCCGAGGTGTGAAAGCCGCAACCGACCACCGCGAGGGGGGAAGAGGTCATCACCAGATTCATCAGCGCGTAAGACACCGCGGCGACGATGACCGCGACGAGGATGCGCGGGCTGCGCAACAGCTCCATCCGACTGCGCCCGCCCGCGGAGCCCTTGCGCGTCGGTGGGGTCGGGATGCGCAGGAAGGCGAACAGGAACACGCCCAGGGCGTTAAGGCCGATCACCGCAAGGTAGGTGCCGAGGAAGGGCACCGCGAAACCTTGCGCTGTAAGTTTGACCAGCTCCGGCCCCAGCACGGCCGACAGAAGCCCGCCCGCCATGACCCAGGAAATCGCCTTGGGCCGGAACGCCTCGGACGCCGTGTCAGCGGCGGCAAAGCGGAAGAAGCCCTGGCTCGACTGGTAGATCCCGGTCAGGAACGCCCCGAACAGAAACAGAACAAAGGAGGAAATCGACAAGGCATAGGCCGCCACCGCCCCGCCCAGCGCGCCGCCGAGGGTGCCCAGCACGAAACCGGCCCGCCGCCCGAAGCGCGCCATCAGGGCCGACATCGGGTTGGCCGACAGCATCGAGCCCACCACCATGAAGGTGATCGGCAGCGTGGCCAGGCACACATTCGGCGCCAGCTGCTTGCCCGCCAGCCCCGCCACGGTGAAGATCATCGGCAGTTGCGCGCCCAGGATCGCCTGCGCCGCCACCAGAACCAGCACATTGCGCTTGGCGGCCCGATCGCGATCAGGCCCGCCAAGAACTGGACGCACAGGCTCGGCCATGTCAGAGGTGTTTTCCATGGGGCCTATGCCTAGGCATCAAGCCCCGCCGGGGCAAGGGCGAAACCTCGGCATGAATGCACAACGCCGCTCTAAAAAAGGGCACATATGACGGAAACCTCATCTCTCGGACGCATCATCCTCGGGCCGGACTGCCTGGCCGAGGGAGCGGAATGGCTCAGCCAGCGCGATCCCGTCATGGCGCGGCTTCTGGCCAATGCCGGGCCTCTGCCGCTGCGGCTGCGGCCCGATGGTTTTGGCACGCTTCTGGATGCGATCCTGGGCCAGCAGGTCTCCACCGCTTCGGCCCGGGCGCTTTGGGCGCGGATGGAAGCGGCGGGCATGACCGAAGCCGCCACCGTGGCCATGGCATCGGAGGAGGAGTTGCGCGCCCTCGGCCTCAGCCGGCAGAAGGCGCGCTATGCCTTGTGTCTGGCAAAGGCTGGCATCGACTATGACGCCCTGCGCGCGGCCCCCGATGCCGAGGTCATGGCGACCCTGACCGCGATCCCCGGCATCGGCCGCTGGACGGCGGAGGTCTACACCATGTTCGCCCTTGGCCGCGCCGATGTCTTCGCGCCGGGCGATCTTGCCCTGCAGGAGGCGGCCCGCCTCGCCTATGGGTTGGAGGCGCGACCGGCGGCAAAGGCCCTGTCCGCCCTCGCCGAAAGCTGGAGTCCGTGGCGTGCGGTTGCAGCGCGCGCGCTCTGGGCCTACTACGCGCAGGCAAAATCGCGTGAGGGTATCCGGTGACACGACTTCTTCGATTCGGCCGTAAAGCCGCCCGTTCTGGTCAGGCCAAAAGCCTGGTGATCTTTGTGCATGGCTATGGCGCAAATGGCGCGGACCTTCTGGGTCTGGCCGATGTGCTTGGCCCGCATCTGCCCGACACCGCCTTTGTCGCCCCCGACGCGCCCGAGCGCATTCCCGGCGCGCCCTTCGGCTTCCAGTGGTTCGGCATCCCGCGCTTTGACGGCTCCTCGCCCGAGGAGGCCGAGGCCGGCCTGAACCGCTCCGCCGACGACCTGAACGCCTTCATCGACCAGCGGCTGGCCTATGAAAAGCTGACCCCGCAGGCGCTGGCCCTGATCGGCTTCTCCCAGGGCGCCATGATGAGCCTGCATGTCGCGCCGCGCCGCGCCCAGGCGATGGCGGCGGTGATCTCGATCTCGGGCAAGCTCATGTTCCCCGAACGGCTGAAGACCGAGACTTTGGTGCGCCCGCCGGTGCTGGTCATGCATGGCGACGAGGATCAGGTGGTGGATTTCAGCGAAATGACCGTGGCCTGCAATGCGCTGGTGGGCGCGGGGTTTGAAACCTTCGGCCATGTCATGGAAGGCACGGGGCATGGGATTGCGGAGGATGGGCTTGTCAACGCGCTGGCGTTCCTGAACAAGACGCTGCCCAAGTAAAGGAAGGCCGGGGGTTTTCCACCCCCGGGCCCCCGAATGCTCAGCCTTGGCCGCCGTTGGCGAGGTAAGCGGCGCAGCCGGTCAGGGCGGCGTAGTCGTCCTCCACCACCCAGACCGGGAAAGTCGTCAGGAAATCGTGGAAGCGGCCCTTGTCGGTGAGGGACGCGGCAAGGCCCATCGGGCCCATGAAGGGCGTCAGCGCCCGCGACATGCCGCCGATCAGGAAGATACCGCCATAGGGCAGGTGGGTCAGGGCGAGGTTGCCCAAGGTCGAACCCAGGATATGGATGTAAAGCTCCGCCGCCTTGCGGGCTATCGCATCCCCGGCGTTGAGGTCTGCCATGATCTCGGCGGAGGATTTGACCACCGGCACGCCGGCCTCGTCAGCCACAAAGGCGTAGACATGTTCCAGGCCGCGCCCGGCAAGCGCATCTTCCACCCCGGCAAAGCCATGCGCATGGTCGCCATGCGTCTCGATGAACCGCGCCAGGGCCAGATCGCGCGCATCGCGGATCGGCATCGAGACATGGCCGCATTCCGAGGGCGGGACGACCCGTCCCCACGGCGTGTTATGCACCGGCGCCGCATTGACCCCGGTCCCCAGCCCCACCACCAGCATCGAGGCGTTGGGGACGGCATTGCCCTCGACGATCGGGCGCAGAAACTCGGGTGCTATATGCCCCAAAGCCTGACCCTGCGCCTGCAGATCGTTCAGGATTGCCACCTTGGTCGCCCCGGTGGCGCGGGTGAGCAGCGCATGGTCGATCACCCAGCTAAGGTTCGTCATCTCGGCCACGCCATGCCGCACCGGGCCTGCGGCGGCCACGCAGGCGCCCTCGACCCCGGCGATGCCCGCCTCGGCCAGATAGCGTTTCAGGATCGGCTCCAGGCTTGGAAACTCCGCATTGGCGAATTTCGCGATCGAGTTCGGCCGGACCACCTTGCCGTCGGCCAGGGCCACGCGGGTGTTGGTGCCGCCGATATCGGCGAGGATGGCTGTCATGGGGTTACCTCAATCCTTGGGGCCGCTTTGGAGCGTCAGGGCCGCGCTTCTGCGGGAGGCGGGCGGCCAAGACAAGGGCGAAATGCGGGAAAACCGGATGCGCATCATGCAGCCGGGGAAGGGCCGGTCGATTGGCCGAGGATCAGCTCCGCCTCCAGCAGGCGGTGCTGAGGCGGGCTTTCGGGCTGGTTGATCACCGCCAGCAGCATCTCGGCGGCAAGCTTGCCCGCCTCCTTGACCGAGGAGCGGGTGGCGGTGAAGATCGGCACATCCTCGCCATTGCGCAGATAGCTCAGATCGTCGTCAAAGATGATGACCGAGGCATCGCGCCCCATCTTCAGCCCGCGCCCCTCGATCGCCCTCCGTACCCCCATGCCCTGCAGCATCGAGGCGCAGAGGAAGGCCGTGGCGGGCGCCTCCTGGCCCAGCGCGGCCTCGGCAGCGCGCCAGCCGTTGATCTCGGTCATCTCGGAGGAGGAAATCAGCCGCGTCTCCGGCTCCAGCCCGCGCGCCTGCAGGGCGTCGGTGAAGCCAAGGCGGCGGCGCACTGCGAAATCCATTGATTCCAGCCCGTTAACCAGAGCAATCCGCCGATGCCCCAGATCCAGCAGGAACTCCGTCGCGCGCAAAAAGGCGCGGCGGTTGTTCACATCGACCCAGTTGTAATCGACATCCGACCCGGTGGAGCGGCCATGCACGACGAAGGGCAGGCCCAGCTCCTGGAGGGTGCGGATGCGGGCGTCGTTGGTCTTGGGCGCATGGACGATGACCCCATCCACCGTCCCGCGTGATGCGAGGTCGCGGTAGGTCTGCTCCTCCAGATCGTCGGGCACGACCGAGAGGATCATCTCGTAGCCGTTGCGCGAATAAACCTCGCCCGAGCCCGAGATGAAATCGCCGAAGATCGGGTTCATGATCTCGTTATGGGTATAGACCGGGATGACATGGCCGACCGCCAGCGCGCGGCCGGTGGCGAGGCGGATGGCGCGGGCATTGGGGCGGTAGTTGTGGCGGCGGGCGGCGGCGATGACCCGCTCGCGGGTGGCCTCGTTCACCTCGGGATAGCCGTTCAGGGCCCGGCTGACCGTGGTGGGCGACAGGCCCAGTTTGGTGGCGAGTTCCTTGAGGTTCATCCGGGGATTTGTCCTGCACGGCTTTGGGGCCAAAACGGCTTTTGATGGGGTTCTGGCGCGGATTCTGCCGCGACTTGGCGAAGGTTAGCCGGGAAACCGCCGGGGTCAAAGCGTGAACTGCGGATTTGGAACGATTTAACACCCGAAAACCTGCCGATTTTGCAATGGCGGGGTCGCACAAAGCGTTTTGAAGGGCAGGGCACGGGGGTTCAAACCGCTTTGACCCTCACCCCGCCTGCGCCAGCAACAGTCGGGTCAGAAGTGCTGCGATCTCCTCCATCCCGGCCTCCTCCAATCCTGCGGGGGCCCGCACCTCTTTCGGGCGGGCCAGCACCACGGGCTCGGTTCCGGCATCATGGATCGGGCGCAGGATCAGGGGCTTGCCGTCATGCGACAGGCGCGGCGCGGGTTGCGTGTAGGACAGGCCGACGCCGAGGCCATTGGCCGCAAAGCTGCGCATCAGGTCCAGCGTGGCGCAGCGGTGCGCGATCTGGCACGGCACCCCGGCCTGATGGAACAGCACCTGCACATGGGCGATCGACAGGTCCTGATCGGTCAGGACCAGCGGCTGATCGGCCAGATCCTGCAGGGACAGGCTCGCATATCCCGCCAGCGGATGATCCGCCGCAAGCACCGCCTGCGGGCCGATCCGGGCCAGTGTGCGCAGCTGCAGGCCCGGGGGCAGGCCCAGCGCCCAGGACACCGCCGCATCGACCTGACCGGCCTTCAAGGCCTCGGCAATCGCGGCAAAGCCCATCGGGCGCGCGTGGAGGGCGATCCCGCGCAGCTGCGCCTCGGCCAGAAGCGGGGCGAGGAGGGTCGGCGCCAGATCCTCATAGACCGCGAGCCGCAGGGGCGCCCGGGTCTGGCCCGCCATCAGGGCGCCCAGGCCCGCGAGGTGAACTTCGGCGGCAGCCAGCAATTCGGTGCCAAAACCGGTGGGCAGCATCGGCCCGCCCGGACGGCGCAGGAACAGGCTCTGGCCCAAAAGCTGCTCCAGCTGCGCCAAGGCCACCGACAGCGCGGGCTGGCTGACATGCAGCGCCTCGGCCGCCTGGGTCAGCCCGCCGTGGCGCTGGATCGCCACCGCATATTCCAGCTGGCGCAGGGTCAGGGATAGCATGGGGTTATGACCTTCATTGAAAGGTATTATTTGAATGCATGTCTGGCACATGGCAAACCTTGGGTCCAGCGCAACAGGAGAGATGCCATGACCGAAGCCGCGATAAAGACCTTAGTGACCGACCAGATGGTCGCCGATTTCCAGCGCGACGGCGTGGTGCTGATCAAGGGCCTCTGGGCCGATTGGGTCGAGGATCTGCGCGCCGGCATCGCCCGCAACATGGCCGAACCCGGCCCCTATGCCGCCGAGAACCTCAAACCCGGCGAGGCGGGGCGCTTCTTCGACGATTACTGCAACTGGCAGCGCATTCCGGAGTTCGAGCGGGTGATCCGTGGCTCCGACGTGGCCGAGGTCGCAGCCCGCCTGATGAAATCCGAACGGGTGCAGATGTTCCATGACCATGTGCTGGTCAAGGAACCCGGCACCGCCAAGCCCACGCCCTGGCACCAGGACGGGCCCTATTACTTCGTCGGCGGCCAGCAGACCATCAGCTTCTGGTCCCCCCTCGACCCGGTGCGCGAGGCAAGCTTGCGCTGCGTGGCAGGCTCGCACCACTGGCCGAAAGAGGTGCTGCCGAAGCGTTGGCTGTCGGACACCTCCTTCTACCCCGACCCCGAAAAATACATGCCCGTCCCCGACCCCGATGCCGAAGGGATGGAGATCCGCGAATGGCAGATGGAGCCGGGCGATGCCGTGGCCTTCGACTACCGCACCCTGCACGGCGCCCGGGGCAACGAGGCCACGACGCGCCGCCGTGCCTTCTCCCTGCGCCTCGTCGGGGATGACGCGCGTTACGTCGAGCGCCCCGGCCGCACCTCGCCGCCCTATCCCGGCCATGACATGCAGCCCGGCCAGCGCCTGCGCGAGGATTGGTTTCCGGTGCTGCGGGGGTAACGGCAGACAAGAAAGAGCGGGGGGTTTCACACCCCCCGCACCCCCGTGGGATATTTGTGTCTGAATGAAGCGGGAACGGGTGCGACTTGGCGTCCCGTGGACCTTTTGAGGCAAAGCGGGCATGAAGGGGGTAAGGAGATCCCGATGCCCTCAAAGCCCGACATGCCCCGTCTGACCCCTCCGGGCGCAGCGCCACGCTGGTTTCCGCCGCCGAAGTTCCCGCCCCGCAAGGCGCGGGGTTTTGCCGCGACGCCACCGGCGGTGTTTCCGGTGATCCTTGGGATGCTGGGGCTTGGCCTCGCCCTGCGGCGGGCCTGTCAGGGGCTGGATCTGGGCGGAGGGCTCACGCCGGGGCTGGTCGAGGCGGCGCTCGGCGCGCTGTTCGGGTTGTGGCTCTTTGCGGTTCTGGCCTTGAAGATCAAGCTGTTGCGCCGCCCCGGGGTTCTTCTGGAGGATCTGCGCCCCTTGCCGGGCCGCGCCGGCATGGCAGCCGCCACGATGAGCGGGATGGCCGCGGCGGGTGTCATGATCCCTTACGCGCCGCAGCTGGCGGCCGTTCTGGCCTTCGCCGCCCTGCTGGCGCATGGGATTCTGGCCGTGGTGCTGGTGATGGTGATGCTCCGCCAGGGGCCGGAGGGGCTGGTGCCCAACCCGGCCTGGCATCTGAGCTTCGTCGGCTTCATCGTGGCGGCTCCGGTTCTGACGCAACTGGGCTGGACGGCGAGTGCCACGGTGATCCTCTGGCTGACCCTGCCCTTGGCCCTCGTCATCTGGGCGCTGTCGCTCGTGCAGCTGATCCGCCGCATCCCGCCTGCGCCCTTGCGGCCGTTGCTGGCCATTCACCCCTCGGCCGCAGCGCTCTTGTCCACCACCGCGGCCCTTCTGGGCCATGACCTTCTGGCGCAGGCGCTGCTGGCCTTGGCCTCTGCGCTGGTCCTCGCCATGATCGCCGGCGCCCGCTGGATGCTGCAATCGGGTTTCACGCCGCTCTGGGGCGCGCTGACCTTCCCGCTTGCCACCTTCTGCACCGCCCTTCTGCTGCAGGGCGGCGCGGTGGAGACCCTCGGCGCCGGTCTGACCGTGCTGGCCATCCCCCTCGTCGGCCTGATCGGCTGGAAGGTCCTGAAGCTCTGGCCCCAGGGCCGCCTCGCAGCCCTCACCAATGCTGCCGAGGCCTGAGGCGCCAGTGGAGACAAGCGGGCCCCGCCCGCGCCGGCGACCTTAAAGGCTTGCGGCGCAGCCGCTCCGCTGGATCTGGGAGACGAAGGCCCGGGCCATCGCCAGACCATGGGCGTCCGACGCCACGCCATGCGCCGCCTCCGCCACCGCCTGCGCGCCCGAGAGCCAGCCCGGCGACATCGCCTCGCAGGCCTCCGGGAAGATCTCGGCCCAGCTGCGCGTCACCGCGCGCGAGGCCTCGAAATGGAACTGCATGCCATAGCCCGCCCGGCCATAGCGGTAGCATTGCACCGCAGCGACAGGAGAGCCTGCCAGATGCACAGCGCCCGGCGGCAGGGTGAAGGTGTCGGAATGCCATTCAAAGCTGCGAAAGCGGTCGGGCAGGGCGGCCAGCACCGGGTCAGAGGCCGCCTCCTCCCGCTTGGTCACCTCGCACCAGCCGAATTCGCGCGCCTCACCCAGCAGGTTCTCCGCCCCAAGCCCGCGGGCCAGAACCTGGCTGCCCAGGCAGATGCCCAGCACCGCCACATCCTCCGCCGCCGACTGCGCCATCAGCGCGGCCAGCGACCCGAGATAGGGGTGTGTCTCATCATCCCGCGCCGATTGCTCGCCGCCAAAGACCACCAGGGCGTCGAACCGGCCACGTTCCGGCAAGATCCCGTCCTGCCATGGGCGGTAGATCTCGACCAGCGCCCCCACCTCATGCAGTGCCACGCCCACCTGACCGTGATGGGTCACCCTGGTATTCTCGACAATCGCCACAAGCATCTGCGCACCCCTGCCAACCTTGGATGCAAGATGCCGATGCATGCGCCCGGCGCAAGGCCGAAAACCACCTGACGCCCCGCGATCCCCCCTTGCCAATCCCGCCGCGAAGTGAAAAGGGGAGCCGTCAAACGAACACTCCCGCCCAACCCGAATGGAGGCTCTCATGGAGATTCGCGAGGCATTGACCTTCGATGACGTCCTGCTTGTACCGGCGGCCAGCTCTGTGCTGCCCTCCGATGCGGATACGTCGACTTTCGTCACAAAATCCATCCGGATGAACATCCCGCTGCTCTCGTCAGCGATGGATACGGTGACCGAGGCCCGCATGGCCATCGCCATGGCTCAGGCCGGCGGCATCGGCGTAATCCACCGCAATCTGGACCTTGAGGCGCAGGCCCGCGAGGTCCGCCGCGTCAAGCGTTTCGAATCCGGCGTCGTCTATGCGCCGATCACGCTGCGCCCCGACCAGACCCTTGCGGATGCCAAGGAGCTGATGGACCGCTACAACATCACCGGCTTCCCGGTGGTCGATGCGCAAAATCGGGTGGTCGGCATCGTCACCAACCGCGACATGCGCTTTGCCTCCGATGACCGCACCCCGGTTTCGGCCATGATGTCTTCAGACAATCTCGCGCTGCTGCGCGAGCCGATCGACCGCGCGGCGGCCATCGGGCTGATGAAACAGCGCCGGATCGAAAAGCTGCTGGTGACCGACGGGCAGGGCCATCTGACCGGCCTGTTGACGCTGAAAGACACCGAGAAAGCCGTTCTCAACCCGCATGCCTGCAAGGACGACATGGGCCGCCTGCGCGTTGCCGCCGCCTCCACCGTGGGCGATGCCGGTTTTGAACGCAGCCAGGCCCTGATCGAGGCCGGCGTCGACATGGTGGTGATCGACACCGCGCACGGCCATTCCGAAGGCGTCGCCCGCGCGGTCGAGCGTATCAAGCGCCTGTCGAACACCGTGCAGGTCATCGCCGGGAACGTCGCGACCGCCGAGGCGACCCGCGCCCTGATCGGTGCTGGTGCCGATGCAGTCAAGGTCGGCATCGGCCCGGGCTCGATCTGCACCACCCGCATCGTGGCCGGTGTCGGTGTGCCGCAACTGACCGCGATCATGGATTCCGCCGGCGCCGCCGGGGATATTCCGGTGATCGCCGATGGCGGCATCAAGTATTCCGGCGACTTCGCCAAGGCCATCGCGGCAGGCGCCTCCTGCGCCATGGTCGGCTCGGCGATTGCCGGGACCGATGAAAGCCCCGGCGAAGTGATCCTCTGGCAGGGCCGCAGCTTCAAGGCTTACCGTGGCATGGGCTCGCTTGGGGCGATGGCGCGCGGCTCGGCTGACCGCTATTTCCAGAAGGATGCGGCTTCCGACAAGCTGGTGCCGGAAGGGATCGAGGGGCAGGTGCCCTACAAGGGCTCGGCTGCCGCCGTCATCCACCAGATGGTGGGGGGCCTGCGCGCTGCCATGGGCTATACCGGCAACGGCACCGTCGCCGCGATGCGGTCGAACTGCCAGTTCGTCAAGATCACCGGGGCGGGCTTGAAGGAAAGCCATGTCCATGACGTGCAGATCACCCGCGAAAGCCCGAACTACCGGGTCGGCTGATGCTGGCTGTGATCAGCGGCGCCGGCGCCCCGGCGGGCATCGGCATGGCCTGCGCCCGCGCCCTGGGGCGGGCCGGCTGCCGGCTGGTGATCTCTGGCACCTCGGGGCGGATCGTCCTGCGCCAGGCCGAACTTGCCGCTGAGGGCTTTGACGTCAAGGCCCATCAGGGCGACCTCTCCGACCCGGTCGAGGTCGCCCGTCTGGCGGCGCTGGCGGGTGAGGTGGATGTGCTGGTCAACTTGGCCGCGGCGCCCTCCACCGCCGCGCAGGAAATGACCGAGATGGGCCCCGAGGCCTTCAGCCGTGCGATGGACAGCGCGCTCAGCGCCGCGGTTCTGGTGACCCGCGCCCTGATGCCGGGCATGAAGCGGCGCGGTTTTGGCCGGGTGATCATGGTGGCCTCGGTCGCCGGGCCCGCGCTGTCGGGCCCGATCCTGTCGCCCAGGGGCGAAAGCGCCTATTCCGTCACCCGCGCCGCCCTGTTCGGCCTGACCCGCGCCCTGGCGCTGGAGGCAGCGCCCTCCGGCGTCACTGTCAACGCGGTGGCCCCCGGCTGGATCGCCCCTGACGCACCGGCCGAGGCCGAAACCGCCACCCCGATGCGCCGCGCCGGAACTCCCGCCGAAGTGGCCCATGCCGTCCGCTTCCTGGCCGCGCGCGACGCCTCCTTCATCACCGGAGCGACGCTGATCGTCGATGGTGGCACCCATTTGAAAGAACGCACAGCATGACCCCCGCCGCCCGCGTCGCCGCCGCCATCGAGGTTCTGGACCTGATCCTTGCAGGCAGTGTGCCCGATGTCGCCCTGACCAATTGGGGCCGCGCCAACCGCTTTGCCGGCTCCGGCGACCGCGGGGCGATCCGTGACCACGTCTTTGCGGCGCTGCGCTGCCGCGCCTCCTTTGCCGCTCTGGGCGGCGGCATGACCGGACGCGGACTGATGCTCGGCGCCGTGCGCGCCTCCGGCCAGCCGGTCGAGGCGGTGTTTTCCGGCGAGGGTCATGCCCCGAAGCCGGTTCAGGACGAACCCGGCGCGGCGCCGCAGGGCTATGCCGCGCTCGATTGCCCCGACTGGCTCGGCCCCCGGCTGGAACAGGCGCTCGGGGCGGATTTTGCCCCGGTGATGCGCGTCCTGCAAAGCCGTGCCCCGGTGTTCCTGCGCGTCAACACCGCCCGCACCACGCGGGAAGCCGCGGTCGAGGCCCTGGCCGCCGAAGGGATCG
This sequence comes from Rhodobacter sp. P2_H5, assembly GCF_056403335.1. Lineage (NCBI taxonomy): Bacteria > Pseudomonadati > Pseudomonadota > Alphaproteobacteria > Rhodobacterales > Rhodobacter > Rhodobacter sp. P2_H5. Next base: position 34,962 of record NZ_JBFUFS010000021.1, read on the forward strand.
GGGCGGCCCCGGTCGACTGGGTGAAGACCGCGCTGGAAGTCACGGGGAACGCCAAGAAAATCCAGACCTCGCAAGCCTATCTGACCGGGCTGGTCGAGCTGCAGGACGCCTCTTCGCAAGCGGTGGTGGAAAGCCTGTACCTGACGCCGGGCGCCAAGGTGCTGGACTATTGCGCCGGCGGCGGCGGCAAGACCCTGGCCCTGGCCGCACGCGGCGCCAAGGTCTGGGCGCATGACGCCTTTCCCGGCCGCATGGTCGATCTGCCGCCGCGTGCCACAAGGGCCGGCCTGCGGGTGATGATCACCCAGACGCCCGAGGAAACAAAGCCTTACGACGTGATCCTCACCGATGTGCCCTGTTCGGGCTCTGGGTCGTGGCGGCGCGATCCGGCGGGGAAATGGGCGCTGACCGCAGCCAGGCTGGAGGAGCTTTGCGCCCTGCAGGCCCGCATCCTCGACCAGGTGATCCCGCTGGTGCGCCATGGCGGTACGCTGGCCTATGCGACCTGCTCGCTGCTGGCCGAAGAGAACGAGACCCAGATCGCCGCCTTTCAGGCCCGCCACAGCGGCTGGGCCCTCAAGACCCAGCGCCGTTTTTCGCCTCTGAACGGCGGCGACGGCTTTTTTCTGGCCACCCTGACGCGGACCTGAGCGCCGGCGCGAAACCCCTGCAACTGTTAGTTGTTTTTTCGGAAAAACTCCGCCAGTCTTTGCCGGGGTTAATCACGGATTAAGATTTGTCAGGCGCTATGGGCTGGTGACGATTCCCGGGGGATGGTGTGAACGGTCCAGAGGCTGATGTGGGCACGGCGTTTGAACGGCGGCAAAGGGTATCGCCGGCGCTGCTGTTGTTGGCGGCGGCGGGCGCTTCCCTGGTGACGGTGGTTCTGGCGCAGACGGTGGTGCTGCGCGCCGGTGCTTTCGTGGTGGCGCTGACCTTCCTGTTTCTGGTGATCGGCCTGCGCCTGCGCACGCATCTGTCGCGGCGCCATGTGAAGCGGCGCATGGATCAGCTGTCGCTTCTGGTCGGCCAGGATGCCACGCCCTGTTTCATGACCGACCGGATGGGGCAGATCCGCTACCAGAACGCCAGCGCCGCCGCCCGGTTTCAAGCCGCGACGGGGGCCACGCTGGTCTCGGCGCTGAACGACCATTTCGCCTCGCCCTCCTCGGTGCTGTACCGCTTGCAGAACCGCGCTGGCCATGCCGGGGCCGGGCGCGAGGATGTGGTGACCCGGCGCGGCCACACCCGGCTTTCGGTCCACCGCAGCGACCCCGATGGTTTCATCTGGCGGCTGGAGGAGTTTGTCGACCGGGGCGGGGCGACGCGCGGGGCTGACAGCCTCAGCCTGCCGATGCTGACCGCCAACAAGTCCGGTGTGGTGCTTTTCACCAACGAGGCGATGCGCCGCCTGCTGGGCGGCCGGCCGAAACGTCTGGACCGCATCTTCACCAGCCCGGTGCTCCATTCGGGGGAAGAGGTTGAAATCGCAGGGATTGACGGCCCGGTCCGCGCCATCCTGGCCGAGGTGGAGGGCCCGGGGGAGCGGCGCGAGATCTACCTTTTGCCGGTGCCCACCGGCGCGCCCGCGTTTGCGGCCCTCGCCGATTTCGAGAATGTCCCCGTGCCTCTGGCCAAGTTCCGCCCCGACGGGCGGCTCTTGATGGCCAACGGAGCCGCCCGCGCGATCCTGCATCTGGGTGAGGCGTCTTCGGCGATGTTTCATGATATCTTTGAAGGGCTTGGCCGCCCGGTTGCGGACTGGCTGGATGACATCGTCAGCGAACGCAGCCCCTCGCGCTCCGAAATGCTGCGCGCGCGCCAGGTCGAGGGTGAGGTCTTCCTGCAGGTGACGCTGCGCCGCATCGTCGAACAGGGCCGCCCCGGGGTGCTGGCCGTGCTGCAGGACGCAACCGCCCTCAAGACGCTGGAGGCGCAGTTCGTCCAGAGCCAGAAGATGCAGGCGATCGGCCAGCTGGCCGGTGGTGTCGCGCATGATTTCAACAACCTGTTGACCGCGATCTCGGGCCATTGCGACCTTCTGCTGATGCGGCACGACCGCGAGGATCCCGAATATGCCGATCTGGTGCAAATCCATCAGAACGCCAACCGCGCCGCCTCGCTGGTCAGCCAGCTTCTGGCCTTCTCGCGCAAGCAGACCTTGAAGCCGGAGCGGCTGGATCTGGAGGATGTGCTTTCCGACCTTGCCCATCTGCTGAACCGCCTGGTGGGCGAGAAGATCCGCCTCCAGCTGACCCATGCCCAGGGCCTGGGCGCGATCCGCGCCGACAAGCGCCAGCTGGAACAGGTGCTGATGAACCTGGTGGTTAACGCTCGCGACGCCATGCCGCGCGGTGGCATCATCCGGATCGAGACCGAGGCGGTCACCCTGCTGGACCCGATGGCCCGCGACCGCGCGACGGTGCCCGCCGGGGATTACGCGGTGATTCGCGTCTCGGACACCGGGGTCGGCATTCCGGAGGACCGGCTGCACAAGATCTTTGAGCCCTTCTTCACCACCAAGAAGGTCGGCGAGGGCACCGGCCTCGGCCTATCAACGGCTTACGGCATCGTCAAGCAATCCGGCGGCTTCATCTTCGTGGATTCGACTCCGGGCGAGGGCACGGTGTTCCAGCTGTACTTCCCGATCCACGCCGGCCCCTCTGAGGCGACGGCGGAGACCGGCAAGAAGGTGATTCTGAAACAGGGCGAGGGCGTGGTTCTGTTGGTCGAGGACGAAGCTCCGGTCCGCGCCTTTGCCAGCCGCGCGCTCAGGATGCGCGGTTATACCGTGCTGGAGGCGGAAAACGCCGAAGAGGCGCTGAAGGCGCTGGAGGATCCCTCGCTGTCGGTCGACGTCTTTGTGACCGATGTGGTGATGCCGGGGATGGACGGCCCGTCCTGGGTGCGCCGCGCGCTGGAGGACCGGCCGCATGTCAAGGTGATCTTCGTCTCGGGCTATGCCGAGGAATCGCTCTCGGAAAACCAGGCGCGGATCCCGAACTCGGTCTTTCTGCCCAAGCCGTTCTCGCTGGGCGATCTGACGGCCATGGTGCAAGGGCAGATGCAATAGGGAGAGGGGCGTTGGACCTGTCCCCGCCCGGCCTTTGGCTTTGCCCGGCCCGCGTGCCACAAAATTTCTGCGAAATTTTTGAGGGCCGGCACGACTTCAACCAATCATTAATCTTTCTCGGAAAAGGTGGATCACGACGAATTTGATTGAAATGTTCCCGTTTTGATCGCATCAAGGTGAAACAAAGCGGGAACATATCCGGCGATTGCCGCAGGGTCGCGGCTGTGGAATAAGGGGAAGACGAATGACTGTGGCAAACCTCTTCGAACTGGACGGAAAGCGCGGGATGGACAAAAAAGACGCCGAAAAGGCCAAGGCGCTCGAATCGGCCCTCGCGCAGATCGAGCGGCAGTTCGGCAAGGGCTCGATCATGAAGCTCGGCCAGAACAACGCGGTGATGGATGTCGAGGCAATCTCGACCGGGTCGCTGGGGCTGGATATCGCGCTCGGGATCGGCGGCCTGCCCAAGGGCCGCATCATTGAAATTTACGGGCCGGAAAGCTCGGGGAAGACCACGCTGACCCTGCATGTGGTGGCCGAAGCGCAAAAGGGCGGCGGCGTCTGCGCCTTTGTCGATGCCGAACACGCACTGGACCCGTCCTATGCCAAGAAGCTCGGCGTCAACCTGGATGAACTTCTGATCAGCCAGCCCGACACCGGCGAACAGGCGTTGGAGATTGTCGATACCCTGGTCCGCTCCGGCGCCGTCACCACGATCGTCGTCGACTCGGTCGCGGCCCTGGTGCCCAAATCGGAGATCGAGGGCGACATGGGCGACATGCAGATGGGCAGCCAGGCCCGCCTGATGAGCCAGGCCATGCGCAAGCTGACCGCCTCGATCGGGCGCAGCAACTGCATGGTGATCTTCATCAACCAGATCCGGATGAAGATCGGCGTCATGTTCGGCTCGCCCGAAACCACCACGGGCGGCAATGCGCTGAAGTTCTACGCCTCGGTGCGCCTCGACATCCGCCGCACCGGCTCGATCAAGGACCGCGACACGGTGATCGGCAACTCGACCCGGGTGAAGGTCGTCAAGAACAAGGTCTCGCCGCCCTTCAAGGAGGTCGAGTTCGACATCATGTTCGGCGAGGGCATCTCGAAGGTCGGCGAAATCGTCGATCTCGGCGTCAAATGCGGCGTGGTCGAAAAATCCGGCTCCTGGTACAGCTACAAGGACGAGCGGATCGGGCAGGGGCGTGAGAATGCCAAGGCCTTCCTGAAAGCCAATCCCGCCACCGCCAAGGATATCGAGGACAAGATCCGCGCCGCCTCCGGCCTCGATTTCTCGATGTCGGCGGAAGCGCGCGAAGACGTTCTCGACGAATAAGCCGGTTTGGCGAAAGCAAAATCACGAAAACCCGATCGGGCCGCCCTGCAAAGGCGGCCCTTTTTGCATTCATAATGGACAGCCCCCGCCGGGGGGGCTAAACGGAGGGCCGACAATTGGCACCTTTGCGCAAGGACCGTAGCCTCCCATGCAATCGTTGAATGACATCCGCTCGACCTTTCTCGACTTTTTCGCCCGCAATGACCATAAAGTCGTGGAAAGTTCGCCGCTTGTGCCGCGCAATGACCCCACGCTGATGTTCACCAACTCTGGCATGGTGCAGTTCAAGAACTGCTTCACCGGGGTGGAGACGCGCGATTACAAGCGGGCCACCACGGCGCAGAAATGCGTCCGCGCCGGCGGCAAGCACAATGACCTCGACAATGTGGGCTATACCGCGCGCCACCATACCTTCTTTGAAATGCTGGGGAATTTCTCCTTTGGCGACTATTTCAAGGAACAGGCGATCACCTTCGCCTGGGAATTGCTGACCAAAGATTTCGGTCTGGACCGCAACAAGCTCTGCGTGACGGTCTATCACACCGATGACGAGGCAGCGACGATCTGGAAGAAGGTCGCGGGCCTGTCGGACGAAAAGATCATCCGCATCGCCACTGACGACAACTTCTGGCGGATGGGCCCGACCGGTCCCTGCGGCCCTTGCACCGAGATCTTCTATGACCACGGCGACCATATCTGGGGCGGCCCGCCCGGCTCCGCCGATGAGGATGGCGACCGCTTCATCGAGATCTGGAACAACGTCTTCATGCAGAACGAACAGTTTGCCGATGGCCGGCTGGTCCCGCTGGAGATGCAGAGCATCGACACCGGCATGGGGCTGGAACGGATCGGCGCGCTACTGCAGGGCAAGCATGACAATTACGACACCGACCTGATGCGCTCCCTGATCGAGGCCTCGGCCCATGCGACCTCGACCGACCCCGATGGCACCGGCAAGGTGCATCATCGGGTGATCGCGGACCACTTGCGCTCGACCTCGTTCCTGATCGCCGATGGCGTGATGCCGTCGAACGAGGGGCGCGGCTATGTCCTGCGCCGGATCATGCGCCGCGCGATGCGCCATGCGCATATGCTGGGCGCGCAGGACCCGGTGATGTTCCGCCTGGTGCCCGCTTTGGTCCGCCAGATGGGCGGCGCTTACCCCGAACTGACCCGCGCTCAAAGCCTGATCGAAGAGACGCTGCAGCTGGAGGAAACCCGCTTCCGCACCACGCTCGACCGCGGGCTGCGCCTGCTGGACGACGAACTGGCCCGCATTCCCGAAGGGTCCGACCTGCCGGGTGCCGCCGCCTTCAAGCTTTACGACACCTACGGCTTCCCGCTCGACCTCACGCAGGATGCGCTGCGCGAGAAGGGCCGCGCCGTCGATGTCCAGGGGTTTGAGGCCGCGATGGACGAACAGCGCAAGAAGGCCCGCGCCTCTTGGAGCGGTACGGGCGAGGCCAAGGACGCAAATATCTGGTTTGAGCTGGCCGAAGCCCATGGCGTGACCGAATTCCTCGGCTATGACACCGAAACAGCGGAGGGGCAGATCAATGCCCTGGTGCGTGACGGCGTTCAGATTGGCTCGGCGGAGGAAGGTTCGACCGTGCAGATCGTGGTCAATCAGACCCCGTTCTATGCCGAAAGCGGCGGTCAGGTCGGCGATGCGGGCTTCATCCGCACCCAGACCGGTCTGGCCGAGGTGACCGATACCAAGAAGGCCGCCGGCGTCTTCATCCATATCGCCAAGGTGGTTGAGGGCACGATCCTGAAGGGCCAGCCGGCCAAGCTCGACGTCGCCAAGGCCCGGCGTGGCCAGATCCAGGCCAACCACTCGGCCACCCACCTGTTGAACGAGGCGCTGCGCCGCACCTTGGGCGATCACGTCGCCCAGCGCGGCAGCCTCAACGCGCCCGACCGGCTGCGCTTCGACTTCGCCCATGCCCATGCGATGACGCCCGAGGAGCTGTCGAAGGTCGAGGCCGAGGTCAACGAGCTGATCCGCCAGAACACGCCCGTGGAAACAAGGATCATGACGCCCGACGATGCCCGCGCGCTTGGCGCGCAGGCCTTGTTTGGCGAGAAATACGGCGATGAGGTCCGCGTCGTCTCGATGGGCGCCTTGGACGGTTCGGGCAAGGGCAGCGATGGCCGCACCTATAGCCTTGAACTTTGCGGCGGCACCCATGTCGGCCAGCTGGGCGAGATCGGGTCTTTTCTGATCCTCTCCGAAAGCGCCTCCGCCTCCGGCATCCGCCGGATCGAGGCGCTGACGGGCGAGGGTGTCCTGGCCTATGTCCGTGAGAACATGGCCTATCTGGATGCGGCAGCGCAACAGATGGGTGCGGTTCCGGCGGAACTGACGCCGCGGATCAAGGCGTTGATGGCCGAACGCCGCGCCCTGCAGAACGAGGTCGCGACGCTCCGCCGCGAACTGGCGATGGGCGGCAAGTCGGGCGGGCCGGAGATCAAGGAAATCAACGGCGTCAAGCTGATCGCCCAGGTGCTGCAAGGCGTCTCGGGCAAGGATCTGCCGGCGCTGATCGACGAGATGAAGCTGAAGCTCGGCTCCGGCGCCGTGGTGCTGATCGCCGATACCGGCGCCAAGCCTGCGGTGGCGGCGGGGGTGACCTCTGACCTCACCGGTCGCATCTCTGCCGTGACGCTGGCCAAGGCCGCGGTCGAGGCTTTGGGCGGCAAGGGTGGCGGTGGCCGCCCGGATATGGCGCAAGGCGGCGGGGCGGATATCGCGCTGGCCGATGCTGCAATCAAAGCGGTCGAAGCCGCGCTGGAGGGTTAAGATGCCGCAAGCCTATTGGATCGCCCATGTCGAAGTGACCGAACCCGAGGCCTATGGCCGCTATGCCAAGGGGGCCACGGTCGCCATCGCGGCGCATGGCGGCAAGTTCCTCGCCCGTGCCGGCCGCTATGTCCAACTGGAGGGCCGCGACCGCGCCCGCAATGTGCTGGCGGTTTTCCCGAGCCTCGAGGCGGCGGTGGAGTGCTACAATTCGCCGGAATACCAGGCAGCACTCGTCCATGCCCAGGGTGCTGCGACCCGGGATCTTGTGGTCGTTGAAGCTGCGGAGTGATTGGCCGGTAGGATGGGCAATGTGCCCATCTTCCAAGGCCCCCATCTTCCAGGATCCTGAAACGAAAAGGCCGCCCAATCGGGCGGCCTTTCTCTTAGTTCCCGCTGCGCGAGTGGCGCTTGCGTTCGTTCGGGTCCAGGTAGCGCTTGCGCATCCGGATGTTTTTCGGCGTGACTTCCACCAGTTCATCATCGTCGATATAGGCGATCGACTGTTCCAGCGACAGCTTGACCGGGGTCGTCAGGCGCACGGCTTCGTCGGTGCCCGAGGCGCGGACGTTGGTCAGCTGCTTGCCCTTCAGCGCGTTGACTTCCAGATCGTTGTCGCGGTTATGCTCGCCGATGATCATGCCGCCGTAGATCTGTTCCTGCACGCCGATGAAGAAGTGGCCGCGGTCTTCCAGCTTCCACATCGCGTAAGCCACCGAAACCCCGGTTTCCATCGAGATCAGCACACCCTGGCGCCGGCCTTCGATCGCACCCTTGTGCGGGGTCCAGCCGTGGAAGACGCGGTTCAGCACGCCGGTGCCGCGCGTGTCGGTCATGAACTGGCCATGGTAGCCGATCAGCCCGCGCGAGGGGACATGGGCGATGATCCGGGTCTTGCCCGCACCCGCCGGCTTCATCTCGACCAGATCGCCCTTGCGCGGTCCGGTCAGCTTTTCGATCACCGGGCCGGTGTATTCGTCATCGACGTCGATGGTGACTTCCTCGACCGGTTCCTGCCGGACGCCATCGACTTCGCGGAAGATCACGCGCGGACGCGAGATCGACAGTTCGAAGCCTTCACGGCGCATGTTCTCGATCAGAACGCCCATCTGCAATTCGCCACGGCCCGAGACCTCGAAAGCGTCGCCGCCGGGGGTGTCGGCGACCTTGATCGCGACGTTCACTTCGGCTTCGCGCATCAGACGCTCGCGGATGACGCGGGACTGCACCTTGTTGCCGTCCTTGCCGGCCAGCGGCGAGTCGTTGATGCCGAAGGTCACGGTGATGGTCGGCGGGTCGATCGGCTGGGCCGGCAGCGGCACGTCGATCGACGGATCGCAGAGCGTGTCGGCCACGGTGGCCTTGGTCATGCCGGCCACGGTGACGATGTCACCGGCCAGCGCCTCGTCCACCGCCGTCATGTTCAGACCGCGGAAGGCCAGAACCTTGGTGACGCGGAAAGCTTCGATGCGCTCGCCGGTGCGGGTCAGCGCCTTCAGCTGGGTGCCGACGGCCAGACGGCCGGCTTCGATGCGGCCGGTCAGGATGCGGCCGATGAAGGGGTCGGCCGAAAGCGTGGTCGCCAGCATCTGAAAGGGTTCGTCCACGCGGGCGATCTGCTTCGGCTGCGGGACGTGGGCCACGATCATGTTGAACAAAGCATCGAGGTTCTTGCGCGGGCCATCCAGCGAATCGTCGGCCCAGCCATTGCGGCCCGAGGCGTAAAGATGCGGGAAATCAAGCTGTTCGTCGGAAGCGCCAAGGTTGGCGAACAGGTCGAACACCTCGTTCAGCGCGCGTTCCGGCTCGGCATCGGGCTTGTCGACCTTGTTCAGCACGACAATCGGGCGCAGGCCCAGAGCCAGCGCCTTGGCCAGCACGAATTTGGTCTGCGGCATCGGGCCTTCGGCGGCGTCAACCAGCAGGCAAACCCCGTCCACCATCGACAGGATCCGCTCCACCTCGCCGCCGAAGTCGGCGTGGCCGGGGGTGTCGACGATGTTGATGCGGATGCCGTCATGTTCGACCGAGGTGCACTTGGCCAGAATGGTGATGCCGCGCTCGCGCTCGATATCATTGCTGTCCATCGCGCGTTCGGAGACTTGCTGTCCCTCGCGGAAAGAGCCAGACTGTTTCAGAAGCTCGTCAACGAGCGTGGTTTTGCCATGGTCGACGTGCGCGATAATGGCGATGTTGCGAAGCTCCATCGGGAGGGTCTCTTTCGGTTTTCTGCGGTTGCGAGCGCCTTACAGGGTTTTGCGTCCCTTTGCCAGAGGGGCGCGGGCCTATTCAGCATGATGGGTTGGGGTCAGGCCACGATATAGCGGTCGCGGCGGTGGTTGATGGCGATGACGACATTGACCACGACGGCGCCCAGAAAGCTGATCGCCACGGTTTTCACATCGCGAAGCGCGAAGGCCGCCGCGAAAAGCACCGCGTCAAAGCCCAGTTGCACCCAGCCCGCGCGCCAGCCAAAGCGGTCCTGCAGGATCAGGGCGACGATGCCGACGCCGCCGAGGCTCGCGCCATGGCGGAACAGCGCCAGCAGCGCCGAACCTGACAGGAAGCCGAAGAGCACCGCCCCCAGCACCGGGTTCAGCGTCGCAAAGCTGACCTCGTGCGGCATCCAGATCGACAGGCCCGAGAGAAGCGCCACGGCGAGGAAGGTCTTGACCGTAAAGCGCCACCCCATGCGGAAATAGCCGAGGATATAGAAGGGGATGTTGACGAGGAAGAACACCGGGCCAAAGCTCCACCCCGTCGCATAGGCGATCAGCACGGCAAGGCCCGCGGTCTGCCCGGTGACCAGGCCGAGATGGGTCAGGATGACGATGCCGAAGGCCGCCATGGTCGCGCCATAGGCGATGCCCTGCGCATCTTCCAGCAAGGTGTGTTTGGGCGCTTCGGCCATCGGAATTGCTCGTTTCGGGCCGGGTCAGGTCACCACATACCAGTCGCGGCGGTGGTTGAAGGCGATCACGGCGTTCAGGATCACCGCCCCTAACAGCGAGTAGAGCACCCGGTCAAGCGGCAGCAGGAAAAGCGCCACGGTGAAGAGGATCAGGTCATGGATCAGCTGGGTCCAACCCGCCTTGAAGCCGAAACGGTCCTGCAAGACCAAAGCCACGATCGACACGCCGCCCAAACTGCCGGAGTGGCGGAACAGGCCCAGAAGCCCGACCCCCGCGCTGACGCCGAACAGCACCGCCGAGGCCGCCGGATGGATATGGCCGATCACGACCAGGGGCTTCAGCGCCTCGGCCATGAGAGAGACGAAGACCACGGTGGTCAGGCTTTTCAGGCAAAACACCGGGCCGCGCACCCTATAGGCAAAGCCGAAGAAGGGGATGTTCATCACCAGAAACACGACCGAGAAGTTCCAGTGGAACACATAGGACAGGATCAGCGCCGTCCCCGCCGTGCCCCCGGTGACCAACCCCGCCGCGCGCAAGAGGTGGATGCCAAGCGCCGCCTGGGCCGAGGCGAGCACCAGACCCTGAAGGTCCTCGAACGGGGTGTAGCGGCGGGGTGAAGGGTCAGTATCCATGACCTAGTTTAGCGCAGCACATTGCGCCCTGTCCACTGCGTCCTGTGCATGACAGCGTTGCAACGCTGCCGGAAGTGAGCGCTTCCCGGGGCAAATCCCGCCGCTGCATTCGGGACATATTACGGACGCATTGTCGCCTTAATTGGACGTGCCCTTGACGGATTTAATTGGCGTGCCAATGAGTCTTTTTACCGGAGTTGGCCGTGATAATTCAGCCATATTCCTAGGGGATTGGTGGGGATCTCCTGCGCGAGTCTGACACTCATTGGAAGGTTTCCGTCTAACCTGTTGCGATAAATAGTTTATTTGTCGTTGAAATTTTAGGCATTCCGTGGCCTAATCAATCTGTAGTAGATAATTCTACTTCCTTAAAGTCTCGATCTCGTCTCTTTCTACGCCTTTGGTGCAAAGCTGGATGAGGCGCCCGTCGTCGGGTTCGACGGTTCACGAATTTTCATTCGGCTTCCTGGTACATGTAACCCTTGGAGGACTTTGACGTGACATTTAAAACAGGATGCAAACCGCAAGACAAAACCTGCTTTGGCGGGATCTGGCAGAAGCCAGCCCCGACGACGCTGGCGATGGCCCTGGTCGCGGGGCTTGGCCTCGGGGCCGGTGCCGCTTCAGCCGAGGGGCTTCTCGGCGGCGGCTCGCTCGCGGGGGTCTCGGTTTCGGTCGGCGGCGGTTCGCTGGCCCAGGTGGGCGCCAATGTCGGCGGCCTCAAGGCGGGCGCTTCGGTGCTGGATGGCACTTCGGTGGCGCGGGGCTGCGTCGGCGCCTGCGGGACCGCCACAAGCCCGACCCCGGGCACCGGTGTGACCGTCGGGGTGACGGTCGGCGGCACCACCACCCCCGGCACCACGACGCCCAATCCCACCACCACGCCGACGCCGGTCACCCCGGTCAGCGGCACCGGCACGCCGATCCCGCCGGCGCCCAAGGTCATCCCGGCGGCGGCCCTGCATTGTGCGGGGGCGGGCAACAGCGCGGTTTACAACGGATATCCGGTGGTCGATCGCAACGGCGTGCTGGCCGGCTGGGTCCATGACACCAAGCTGAGCCCCGATCTGAAGATCGTTCAGGTCCAGTTCGAGACCCTGAGCAAAAGCTGCGTCAGCCTGAAGGGCGGCGGCATCAAGGCGGCGGGCTACCAGATGCGCGTCAACATCGACAAGACCGCGCTGCAATGAGCCCGCACTGACGGTGCGGCGTGAAAAAGGGGCCGGCTTGCGCCCGGCCCCTTTGATCCTGACAGTCTGGCGGGTTCAGCCGGCCAGCGCCTTGTTCAGATACTCATCGACCTTTTCGAGGTAGCCGATCGTCGACAGCCACTTCTGATCCGGGCCGACCAACAGGGCGAGGTCCTTGGTCATCCAGCCATCTTCGACGGCATCCACGGTGACCTTTTCCAGCGTCTGGGCAAAGCGCATCAGCTGCGCGTTGTCGTCCAGCTTGGCGCGGTGCTTGAGGCCACCAGTCCAGGCGAAGATCGAGGCGACCGAGTTGGTCGAGGTCTGCTGACCCTTCTGGTGCTGGCGGAAGTGACGGGTCACGGTGCCATGCGCCGCTTCAGCCTCGACGATCTTGCCATCGGGCGTCATCAGGACCGAGGTCATCAGGCCCAGCGAGCCGAAGCCCTGCGCCACGGTATCCGACTGCACATCGCCGTCATAGTTCTTGCAGGCCCAGACATAGCCGCCCGACCATTTCATCGCCGAAGCCACCATGTCGTCGATCAGGCGGTGTTCGTAATGGATGCCGGCCGCCTTGAATTTCTCTTCGAATTCCTCGGCATAGACCTTGGCGAACAGATCCTTGAAGCGGCCGTCATAGGCCTTCAGGATCGTGTTCTTGGTCGACAGATAGACCGGCCAGCCTTTCAGCAGACCATAGTTCATCGAGGACCGGGCAAAGTCGATGATGCTGTCATCCAGGTTGTACATGCCCATGTAGACGCCGGCAGAGGGCGCCGAATAGACGGCCTTCTCGATCACCGTGCCGTCTTCGCCGACGAATTTCATCGACAGCTTGCCCGCGCCGGGGAAGTGGAAGTCGGTCGCGCGGTACTGGTCGCCGAAAGCATGGCGGCCGATGACGATCGGCTTGGTCCAGCCCGGCACCAGACGCGGCACGTTCTTGCAGATGATCGGCTCGCGGAAGATCACGCCGCCCAGAATGTTGCGGATCGTGCCGTTGGGCGATTTCCACATCTGCTTCAGGCCGAATTCCTCGACCCGGGCTTCGTCCGGGGTGATCGTCGCGCATTTGACGCCGACACCGTATTTCTTGATCGCCTCGGCGGCGTCCACGGTGATCTGGTCGTTGGTGCGGTCACGCTCCTCGATCCCGAGGTCGTAATATTTCAGATCAACGTCGAGATAGGGAAGGATCAGCTTCTGCTTGATGAAATCCCAGATGATCCGGGTCATCTCGTCGCCGTCGAGTTCGACGACGGGGTTGGCCACCTTGATTTTGGTCATGCATCTGCCCTTTCAGAAATGGAGTCAGGGGATTCTTACGGGAAAATCGCTGCGAAGGGAAGACGGTATGCAAAGGTATACCAAATAGTTTCTCACTCGAACAGCTCCAGCTGGGCGATGAAATCGCGCACCGGTTGTGACTTTGCATGGACGAGGGCGTCCTGTTTCAGCGCGGAAAGCGCCTCCCGGGCCGCCACCATCTCCGGGACCGGCCGGCAAACCAGGGCCTCCTCGATGTCGGGGAAGAACTTCGGGACGTGCAGCAGTTCGGAGAGCGCCGCGTGGATCGGCGCGAAGGTGGCGTAAAGCTCCGCCCGCATCGCCTCGCCATACATCTCGATCTGCGAGTTGCTGACAAGTTTCACGCGCTGCGTCGCATCGACGATGAATTCCACCACGGCACGCGCATGTTCGGGCGCATCGATGTTCACGCGACGGACGATTTCGACCAGGGCATAGGGGATGGACTCGTTCTTGCGCTCGGCCTCCGCCGAGGGCACATGGGGAATGCCGGTTTGGGCAAAGAAATCAATCGTCGTCCCGCCGGCTGCGACAACATCATCGTAATTGCGCACCACCATGCGGGCGGCGGGAAAAGCCTCCGACCAACGTTGAACGACAAGGTCGACGCGGAAATGGACCGAATTGAAATGCAGGCGGTGCGCACCATCCCGCAAGGAGCGCAATTTCGCCCCGAACCTCAACTGCTGCGCATGCCAGGACGCCAGGTAAATATCCGGTCGACGCAAGTTAAGCACCAGCGTGCAGTCTTCCGAACCGAAATTGAGCTTCATCCGGGGCATGATCTTTTGCCAAGACCGACCGGCAAAGCGCGACATGACCTCTGAACAGATCACGACATGTTCCGGTTTCAAATGCAGAATCTGCTGCTTGATCAAGCGGAACATCTGAAACCCGTCCGGCAGATTTGTGTGCCATGGCGGGATCTCATCCTTGCTCGCCTCGTTCAGCAGGCGGAATGCCAGGGCATTGTGCGGCTCGGCAACGCTCAGAGGGATAAAAGCCCGCTGCGCATCACGTCCGGCCAGAACGGCGGCAAGGGCGGCTGAAATGCCTTCTGATTCAACGGCAGGATAAAGAATGCCTTGCTTGAGCAGGGAAACGTAATTCGAAGCCATGTAGTTTTGCAGGGAGGTGGAGCCGGTCTTGTGATGACCAATAAAGAAAGCGACCTTCATACATTCTCCGTGGGTGGTTGCATGGTCTGATATGCCTCTCTTATCGTCTTTTTCCGGTCAAAATGCAACACGCGAAGCGGTGCCGCGCCTTGCACAGCTAATTCTGCGCAATCCTTTGCCCGTTAAAGCGGCGATGCCATTTTAAGGATGTGTCGAGCCCTGCAATGATTCCGCCGCGGAGCCCGGGCCGTTTTGAAACACCCGGTGCGCGCGGATTGCGATGTTTCGCCCAGCAGATCCCGGCCTTCCGCCGGAAACCTTGTGCTTTGGTTGGGGGTGTTGTAAGCAGTGACGTTACGCAGCGTTCCGATTGCCGGGCAAGTTTAGGGTGTTCAAATGTCTTGGTCCGTTACCTCCACTATGGATGAACCTCTGGAGTTGGTCTGTGCCTTTGTTGCGCATTATCTCAACCTTGGCGCCGCCGAGGTGCATCTTTTCCTCGACCGGGACAGGGAAGATGTCAAAGATGTCTTGACCGGAATTCCGCAGGTTAAATTCGTCGTCTGCACCGATGAATATTGGTCGGAAACCCGGGCGGGCACGCGTCCGATAGGGCAGACAATTCGCCAGGTCATCAATCTTCGCCGCGCCTATGCGGCATGTCGCCAGGATTGGCTGCTGTTCTGCGACGCGGACGAGTTTTTGCATGTCGATCCCTATTTTGCTTCGGTCGACGCACTGACCAAGGTCCTGGGCACCGAGGTCGATTTTCACACCTTCCGGCCGGCGGAAAGATTTTATGCCATCGGCGAGGAATCGGTGTCGATTTTCGATGGCCGCTATCGCTGCCGCAGCCCGCGGGTGCGGGAGTTTGGCGCCGATATCTACGGCGACGATTGGAAATATTTCAATTTCGGCTTGCTGCAGGATGGTCCCGGAAAATCGATCCTGCGCACCGACAGGGATTTGCAACTTGACATCCATGTGCCGAAAAACGGCCAGAAGGTCGAGCTTCGCGGCAAATCCGAGGATCTGCGGGCGGTGCGCAACTCCTTTCTGTTGCATTATGACGGGCTGACGCCGCTGCATTGGACCCTGAAACTGTCGCGCTGGTATCGCTCCATGATCGACCTCCTGGGCGATTCCGAGGAGGCGCTGCGCCAGCGCCGCGATCCGGGGCGCAATCTGCAGGCGCGGACGCTGCACGAAAATCGGGCCGACCCGCAGGCTTTGCTGAAGATGACGCGGCTGCAGTTCCTTTCGCTTGACAAGATAGCGGAACTTGATGCGCTTGGTGGAATTGCCAAGGTAGAACCCAATATCGGCGAGGCCGCGCGCCGGATGTTTTCGGCCCTCGATCTGGATTTTACGCAAAGTTCCTTTGACGAACGCCTGCGTCGAATTCACTCTGATTTCATCTCCGACAGCGACTTCCGCCTCTGATCACGGCCAACAGGAAAGACAGATGACAGTTATTCTTCCCCAATTCCGTTTCGCCTATTTTGCGGTGCCGAAGGCGGCTTGCACCACGGTCAAGACGATCCTGTTCGAAGCAGAAAACCAGGTCGCTCTGAGCAGCCTGATGCTGGGCGGCGCTCCCATTCGCGTGCATACGCTTTATCCGACGCGGCTGTTTTCAGAGATCAACAAGAAGCGGGTCGCGAGTTTTGCGAAGTTGACCGTGATCCGCGACCCGATCGAGCGTTTTGTTTCGGCCCACCGCAATCGTGTGTTTGACAAGGACGAGATCACCAACTCCCGCCATGCCGAGCGGTTTCGGAAACAGGGATTGTCGCTGCGCCCGTCCTTGAGCGAGTTCATTGAACATATCGCGGAATACCGCGCCGTCTGGGGAATTGAGCATCATATCAGCCCGCTGACATCCTTTCTGGGCCGTGATCCTAGCTACTTTGATTATGTCTACGATATTTCAGATCTGGGCGAGGCAATTCAACGGGTCAGCGAAATCACCGGCTGGACTGGCAAGGAACTGACCCTGAACCGGTCGGGTAAACATCGCCACGCGGAATCCGAATTGACCCGTGAGCAAAGGCTGTTCCTGGAGGATTTCTATGCTGAGGATTATGAGATCTTCGGCAAGTATTTCAAACGCGACTGACGCCGGGTGAATTGGTCGGGTGATTGAAGGCGCGGTCGATTGCCGCCGCACTTTCAGCCCAAAATGGAAATCCTTTGGTTCTGCTAAAAAGAAAACCCCCAATTCGGATTTCGGTCCGAATCGGAGGTTCAACAAACCCGGCGCCAAAAGCGAGTGCTCAGGTCACGCCAGCGGGTAATCTTTCGACAGAAGGGCAATCCTTGCGTCGGCGAGTGCGAAATATTCGGTGAGCAGGTCCTTGTCCTTGGATTCCTGCGCATCGCGGGTATTGGAGCGGATTTCACCGACTCCGGGTTTCAACTTGAACTTGATCCCGTTCGAGGAAATGAATCCGCTCAGGGTCTCTTGCCAGTTTTCCGAAGTGGTGACGTCAATCTCCATGAATTTCTTGCTTCTGGCCTGAAAATAGTTGCGGGCCTGGGCGTGAAACATCTCGCGGTCGAGGATCCACTTGTCGATTGCCAGGCTGGGCGAGGTGAAGAACTGCCGCGCCATCGGGCCGAGGTGTTGCTTGTAAATTCCCTCCGAGGGATTTGCCGCAAAGCCGAGCCGCATCACATGTTTGATGCGGGAATAGAGCCAGGGCTTCAGGCCCCGCACGTTCAGAATGAAGAGGCTGCCAGGAAACCAGTTGTCCAGGTTCTTGAAATTGGCGTCCTGTCCGTCGGTATAGCAGCGCGCGTTCTCAAATTCCGCTTTGAGTTTCGCGCTGTGGCTCCAGATCGGCCAGGAATCGCTGTGCAGTGACTTGAGCCCGCCGGCCTTGAAAAGATGATGCAGCGACGTCGTGCCGGTCTTGTTGAAACCAATACAAAAAATCTTTCCATCGGTCGTCATGGGCGGCCTCATTTCAATTGGGTAGAGCGTGGAGACATTCGTTTTCTTGAGAAAAGCGGCGCAGGCGTCAAGGGCAATCCACCGCTGACGCCGCGTGTTGCGCCAATATCTGCGAAATCACGGCCGAGCGCCGCGATTGTTTGCAGCCGCGGTGGGTTCCGGCGCCTCGCGTTTGGCGGCGAGCGTCGCCTCGATGAACTTGCGCGCCCGCTTTTCGGCCATGCGGACGCGGTAGGCGGTGGTATAGGCCTCCAGCAAGGTGGGCGAGGCGTCGGCGACGACCTTGGCCACCTTGTCGAAGAAACGCTCGTCGCCCAGCGTGTCCATCGCCTCGATCACATCGCGGGCCAAGGCGTCGCCCAGTTCCTCGATGATCGACATTTCAGCGCGAGACCTCGCCGAGCCGCCGTTTCACATAGGTGCTGACCGAAGAGATCATCGGCTTCATATGCGCCTCTTCATCCTTGAAGAAGTGGTCGGCGCCCTCGATCTGTTCATGGGTGATCGTGATGCCCTTCTGCTCGTGCAGCTTGTTGACGAGGGTCAGGGTGTCTTTCGGCGGGGCGACCTTGTCGGCGGTGCCGTTGATGATCAGACCCGAAGCCGGGCAGGGCGCCAGGAAGCTGAAGTCGTAGAGGTTGGCCGGCGGGGCGACCGAGATGAAACCGGTGATCTCGGGCCGCCGCATCAGAAGCTGCATGCCGATCCAGGCCCCGAAGGAGAAGCCCGCGACCCAGCAATGCTTGGCGTTCTGGTTCATCGACTGCAGGTAATCGAGCGCGCTTGCCGCATCCGACAATTCGCCGATCCCCATGTCATATTCGCCCTGGCTGCGGCCGACACCGCGGAAGTTGAAGCGCAGGACCGAAAAGCCGAGGTTGTAGAAGGCGTAATGCAGGTTGTAGACCACCTTGTTGTTCATCGTGCCCCCGTAATTCGGGTGCGGGTGCAAGACGATGGCGATCGGCGCGTCACGGTCCTTTTGCGGGTGATAGCGGCCTTCAAGACGCCCCTCGGGGCCGGCGAAAATAACTTCGGGCATTTTACATCGTCCAGTCTTGGGCCAAAGCCGCCTGCCGATTGTTGACAAAATCGGTCAGGGAACTTAGAACCATTCCAAAGGGGCCCAGTGCCACCTTCTCGTTCCGGTTTCAGGTAATGACCGGGACGGCTCACGTCAATGGGAATGCAAGACATGAAGCTGTCGACCAAGGGGCGATATGCGATGGTGGCGCTCGCCGACCTCGCGCTGGCCGAGATGAAGCCTGCCAAGGGCGATGACCTGATGTCGCTGGCCGAGATCGCCAAACGCCAGGACATCAGCCTGCCCTATCTGGAACAGCTGTTCGTCAAGCTGCGCCGGGCGGGGCTGGTCGAGGCGGTGCGGGGCCCGGGCGGCGGCTACAAGCTGGCCCGCGCGCCGGCGGAAATCCGGGTGTCGGAGATCCTGACCGCGGTCGAGGAGAATGTCGATGCGATGCATGCCGGCGCCGGCGCCTCGGGCGGGGTGTCGGGCACGCGGGCGCAGAGCCTGACCAACCGGCTGTGGGAGGGGCTTTCGGCGCATGTCTATGTCTTTCTGCACCAGACCAGGCTGTCGGATGTGATCCGCAACGAGATGCAGCCCTGTCCTGCCGTGCCGGCGCTGTTCGCTGTCGTCGATGAAGAATAGGGACGATTTTTCTGCGAAAAATCAGGGGGCTGCCCGCCCCCTCGTGCTGCGCACGCACCCCCGGGGATATTTGGGTCTGGATGAATGAAAACGAGAGCCTATCTGGACTGGAACGCGACCACGCCGCTGCGGGCCGAGGCGCGGGCGGCGATGGTGGCCGCGATGGATGTGCAGGGCAATCCCTCCTCGGTGCATGGCGAGGGGCGAGCGGCCAAGGCGCTGATCGAGAAGGCGCGGGCGCAGGTCGCGGCGGCTTTGGGGGCGGAGGGGGCGGATATCGTCTTCACCTCGGGGGCGACCGAGGCGGCGGCTTTGGCCTGTTCGGGGCGGGGCCTGCACTGTTCCGGGGTCGAGCATGATGCGGTGGCGGCCTGGTGTGCGGTGGATCTGGAGACGGCAGCTTCGGGCCTGGTGACGGTGGTCGACCCGGCGCGGTCGGCCCTGCAACTGGCCAATTCGGAGACCGGGGTGGTGCAGGAACTGCCCGAGGGGCTGGCGGTGTCGGATCTGACCCAGGCCTTCGGCAAGCTGCCTGTGGCCTTCAACTGGCTTGGCTGTCAGATGGGGTTGATCGCGGCGCACAAGCTCGGCGGGCCGAAGGGGGTTGGCGCTTTGGTCCTGCGGCGCGGGCTGGAGGTTGAGGCCTTGCTGAAGGGTGGCGGGCAGGAGATGGGGCGGCGCGCGGGCACCGAAAACCTGATCGGCATCGCGGGTTTTGGTGCCGCTGCCGAGGCTGCTGCGCGCGATCTGGCCGATGGGGTCTGGGAGCGGGTTGGCGAACTTAGAAATACTCTAAAAGAGGCGTTGTCCTCGCAGGGATTTGATACTATTTCTGTCGGGAATAGCGCGCGAACGCTGCCGAACACTTTGTGCCTGATTGCGCCCCACTGGAAGGGCGAAACTCAGGTCATGGCGATGGATCTTGCTGGCTTTGCCGTCTCGGCGGGCTCGGCCTGCTCCAGCGGCAAGGTCAGGGCAAGTCGCACGCTGAAGGCTATGGGCTATGACGAGACCCTGGCGGGGCAGGCGATCCGCATCACGCTGGGCCCGTCGAACACCGAGGACGAGATCTTGCGCTTTGCCGAGGTCTGGGGCCGGGAATACAGACGCATCCTGTCGCGGGTTGCATGAGGAACAGGCCGCAAGGCTTTGGAGCTTAAGGATTAAGATCATGACCGAAGCCGCTTTGGATACCCAAGCTTTGGAGGTTCGCGAAGGCGTGGACCGCGAGACGATCGAGACGGTCGCCTCGATGGGCGCCTATAAATACGGCTGGGCGACCGAGATCGAGACCGATTACGCGCCGAAGGGTCTGAACGAGGACATCGTTCGCCTGATCAGCGAGAAGAATGGCGAGCCGGAGTGGCTTCTGGAATGGCGTCTGGCCGCTTACCGCCGCTGGCTTGGCATGGAAGAGCCGCATTGGGCGATGCTGAACTACCCGGTGATCGACTATCAGGATCAGTATTACTACGCCAAGCCGAAGAGCATGGCGGTGAAGCCGAAGTCGCTGGACGACGTCGACCCGAAGCTTTTGGCCACCTACAAGAAGCTCGGCATCCCCTTGAAAGAGCAGGCTTTGCTGGCGGGCGTCGAGGCGCCAGAGGGCGAGCGGCGCGTGGCGGTGGATGCGGTGTTTGATAGCGTTTCGGTCGGCACCACCTTCAAGGCGGAACTGGCCAAGGCCGGGGTGATCTTCTGCTCGATCTCGGAAGCGGTGAAGGAACATCCGGAGCTGGTGAAGAAGTACCTCGGCTCGGTCGTGCCGCCCACCGACAACTTCTTTGCCACGCTGAACTCGGCCGTCTTCTCGGACGGGTCCTTCGTCTATATCCCGCCGGGCACGCGCTGCCCGATGGAATTGTCGACCTATTTCCGGATCAATGCCGAAAACACCGGGCAGTTCGAGCGCACGCTGATCATCTGCGACAAGGGCGCGCATGTGTCCTATCTGGAAGGTTGCACCGCGCCGAAGCGCGACACCAACCAGTTGCATGCGGCGGTGGTAGAAATCGTCATCCTCGAGGATGCCGAGGTCAAATATTCGACCGTGCAGAACTGGTATCCGGGCGACGAGAACGGCCTTGGCGGCATCTACAACTTTGTCACCAAGCGCGCCGATTGCCGCGAGGCGCGGGCCAAGGTGATGTGGACGCAGGTCGAGACCGGGTCGGCCATCACCTGGAAATACCCCTCCTGCATCCTGCGCGGCGATGATAGCCAGGGCGAGTTCTACTCGATCGCCATCGCCAACAACCACCAGCAGGCCGACACCGGCACCAAGATGATCCACCTCGGCAAGCGGACCAAATCCCGCATTGTTTCCAAGGGGATCTCGGCTGGTCATGCGCAGAACACCTACCGTGGTCTGGTGTCGATGCACCCGAAAGCCTCTGACAGCCGCAACTACACCCAATGCGACAGCCTCTTGATCGGCGACAAATGCGGCGCCCATACCGTGCCTTACATCGAGGTCAAGAACGCCTCTTCGCGCGTCGAGCATGAGGCCACCACCTCGAAGGTGGACGAGGATCAGCTCTTCTACTGTCGCTCGCGCGGGATGGATGAGGAGGAGGCCGTGGCTTTGGTGGTCAACGGCTTCTGCCGTGAGGTGCTCCAAGCCCTGCCGATGGAGTTTGCGATGGAAGCCCAAAGCCTGGTCGCGATCTCGCTTGAAGGTTCGGTGGGCTGAGCGCGATCTTGCCCCATTCCGCCCCTCAGATTGCGCAAACTTGCCTTGGCTTCGGGGCGGCTTGCCTCGCCAGACGGGGCAAGGGTGCTGTTGCGGCGCGGTGTGAGCTTCGCGCCGTAAGCCCTTGGCAACAGAGGGTTCACCATGGCTGAAGCCCCGAAACTGACCATGCCGGAAGCCGAGGCCGACCTGTTGCGCGCCACCTATCGCGACGCCGGGGTGATCCTGGAATATGGCATGGGGGGATCGACCCTCATAGCCGCCGAAACCGCCCGTGTGGCGGTGATGGCGGTGGAAAGCGACCGTGCTTGGTTCCTGCGGATGCAGGAATGGCTGGGCCTCAACCCCGCGCCGGTGCCGGTGACTCTGCACCACGCCAATATCGGTACGACCAAACGCTGGGGCTTTCCTGCCAACGGCAACAAGGCCGAGCGTTGGCCGCATTACGCGCTTGGCGTCTGGGACCGGTCGGACTTCCAGCATCCCGATGTGGTGCTGGTCGATGGCCGCTTCCGCCTCGCCTGCCTGCTGACCACGCTGATGCGCATCACGCGGCCGGTCCGCGTGCTTTGCGACGATTACGCCGGTCGCCCCGCCTATCACCGGATCGAAAGCCTCGTCGGTCCGCCCGAAATGACCGGCCGCATGGCCGCCTTCACCTTCACCCCGCAAAGCTTGCCCGTGGCGCAAATGGGCTGGATCATCCCCGCCTTCGCCACCCCGGCCTGAGACTAAAGGACAAAGAAATGCTTGAAATCAACAACCTGCATGTGAAACTTGAAGAAGAAGACAAGCAGATCCTGAAGGGTGTCACCCTGTCGATCGGGCCGGGTGAGGTGCATGCGATCATGGGGCCGAACGGCTCGGGCAAATCGACTTTGTCTTACGTCCTGTCGGGCCGTGAGGGTTATGAAGTCACCGAAGGCAGCGCCACTTTGGAAGGCGAAGACCTGCTGGCGATGGACCCCGAGGTGCGCGCCGCCAAGGGCCTGTTCCTCGCCTTCCAATACCCGGTCGAAATCCCCGGTGTCGGCAACATGACCTTCCTGCGCACCGCGCTCAACGCGCAGCGCAAGACCCGGGGCGAGCCTGAGGTTTCCGCCGGCGACTTCCTCAAACTGGTGCGCGAGAAAGCCAAAAGCCTGAAGATCGACGCCGAGATGCTGAAGCGCCCGGTCAATGTCGGCTTCTCGGGTGGTGAGAAAAAGCGCAACGAAATCCTGCAGATGGCCATGCTGGAACCCAAGATGTGCATCCTGGACGAGACCGATTCCGGCCTGGATGTCGATGCGATGAAGCTGGTCTCCGAAGGGGTCAACGCCCTACGTTCCGAGGGCCGCAGCTTCCTGGTGATCACCCACTACCAGCGCCTTCTCGACCATATCAAACCCGATGTCGTCCACATCATGGCCAATGGGCGGATCATCAAGACCGGCGGCCCGGACCTCGCCCTGGAGGTTGAAAACAACGGCTACGCCGATCTTCTGGCCGAAAACGCGGCTGAGGTGAAGTGATGGGTGCGATCTCTCCCCGGGCCGAGGCGCTGGCGCAGCGGCTGGCCGCTTTGACCCTGCCGTCGGGGCTGGATGCGGCGCGCAAGGCCGCAGCGGGCCGGCTCGAGGCGATTGGCCTGCCGATCCGTCGTGACGAATACTGGCGCTACACCGATCCGGCCACGCTGACCGCCATCGCAGCGCCCGAAGCGCCGCTGTTTCAGGGCGCCGTTGAGGCGCCGCTGTTTGACGCCGTGGACCGGCTGAAGCTGGTCTTCACTGATGGCGTCTTTGACGCGGCGGCCTCGGATGCGCTGGAGCTTTCGGGCGTGACCATCGCGCGTCTGGCCGAGGTCGGCGCGGGTCACTGGGCCGAGGGTCTTTATGGCACGCTGGAAACCGCCGGGCAGAAGCCGGTGGCGCGTCCCCTGGCGGCGCTCAATTCGGCCTATGCGACGGACGGCTTGCTGATTGATGTGACGGGGCAGGCGGCCAAGCCGGTCTCGGTGATTTACAACCAGACATCAACCACTTCGGATGCGATCCTCCACCACGTCATCCGGCTTGCCCCCGGCGCCGAACTGACGTTGCTGGAGGATGGCCCCGCCGCAGCCCGCCTGAACGCCGTGCTGGAGGTGGACGTTGCCGATGGCGCGCGCTTCCACCATGTCCGCGCTCAGGGCCGCACCCATGACCGCCGCGCCGCAAGCCATCTTTTCACCCGGCTTGGCGCCAAATCGGTGTTCAAAAGCTTCACCCTGACCGCCAATGGCGTGCTGACCCGCAACGAATCCGTCATCGACTTCACCGGCGATGACGCGGTGGCCCATATCGCAGGCGCCGCGATGGGGGATGGCGCGTTTCATCACGACGACACGGTTTTCATCACCCATGGGGCCGAGCGGTGCGAAAGCCGTCAGGTCTATAAATCGGTGCTGAAACATGGCGCGGTTGGCGTCTTCCAGGGCAAGATCCTTGTGAAGAAAGGCGCGCAAAAGACGGATGGCTATCAGATTTCCCAGGCTTTGCTGTTGGACGAGGACAGCCAGTTCCTCGCCAAGCCCGAGCTTGAAATCTACGCCGATGACGTCAAATGCAGCCATGGTTCGACCTCCGGCGCCATCGACGAGACGGCGCTCTTCTACCTGCAATCGCGCGGCGTGCCGCGGCGGGTGGCGCAGAGCCTGTTGATCCTCGCCTTCCTCGCCGAAGCCATTGCCGAGATCGAGGACGAGGCGATTGCCGAGGATATCCGCGCGCGGCTGGAAGGCTGGCTTGAAAGGCACGACGGCTGATGGCCCTGACTTCGGACATCGTCGAAAGCTGGCGCAGACCGCGGGCGGTGATCCGCAGGCTGCAGGCGAGGGGACGCTCGGAAGCGTTTGTTTTCACGTTTCTTTTCGTCTTCCTCCTGCTCGCCCTGACCTCGCTTGCGCCTTACCTCGCGCGTGAGGCCGCCTTGCATCCCGAAGTGCCCCTGATACCGCGCCTTCTGGCGGCGGCCCTGGGGATGTTGGTGCTGATCCCGGTGTTCTACCTGCTCGCCGCCCTTGGCCATCTGGTCGCGCGTCTGATGGGCGGCAGCGGCGGTTATTACGAGGGGCGGCTCGCGCTGTTCTGGGCGCTGGTCGCCATCACGCCGGCCATGCTGCTTTATGGTCTGGTGCGGGCCTTTGCCGATGGCTCGGCCGGGGTTCCGGTGGTGGGATTTCTGACTTTTCTTTTGTTCATCGTGCTTTACACGGTGATGTTGCGCGAGGTGGAAGGCCAATGAATATCACCCCAGGCACGGTTTTCGCGGCCGCCCGGGCCACGCTCTCCGACCCCGCCGGGGCCGCGCGTCAGGTCATGGCGCTGCGCCTGAATACGAGCGAGGGCCTGATGGCCATCGCCGCCATGGCCGTGCTCGACACGCTTCTGACCGTCCTGACGATGCAATTCGCCGGCCCGGTGCCCGAAAGTGCCATTCAGGATGTGCTGAACAACCCCTTCCTTCTGGCGGTGAGCCAGTTCTTCGCGCTGGTCCTCGGCGCCTTCCTGATGTGGCGGGTTGGAAAAATGTTCGGCGGCACCGGCACTTTCGCCAAGAGCCTGGCGCTGACCGCCTGGCTTGAGGTGGTGCTGATGCTCCTCAAGCTTGGGCAACTGGCCGTACTGCTGCTCTTGCCGGTGCTGGCGGCGCCGGTGCTGCTGGCCTCGGCCTTCGCCTATTTCTACCTCTTGACCCAGTTCACCGCCGCGTTGAACGGATTTACCTCTCTGATCAAGACCTTCCTCGGCATTCTTCTCACCCTGTTCGCCATGGTCTTTCTCCTCGGCCTGGCGATCGCGCTTCTGCTTCCGGTGCCCCATGTATGACGTTCAAGCCATCCGCGCAGACTTCCCGATCCTGAGCCGTGAGGTGAACGGCAAGCCGCTTGTCTACCTCGACAACGGCGCCTCGGCGCAAAAGCCGCGCGTGGTGATCGATGCGATGACCAAGGCCTACGAGCAGGAATATGCCAATGTGCACAGGGGCTTGCACTACCTTTCGAACCTTGCGACCGAACATTACGAATCCGTCCGCGGCCGCATTGCGCGCTTTCTGAACGCCGATGAGAACGAGATCATCTTCAACACCGGGGCGACCGAAGGGATCAACCTTGTCTCCTACGGCTGGGCCGCACCTCGCCTGCAGGCGGGGGATGAGATCGTCCTGTCGGTGATGGAGCATCACGCCAATATCGTCCCCTGGCATTTCCTGCGCGAGCGGCAGGGCGTTGTGCTGAAATGGGTCGAGTGCGACCTGAACGGCGATCTGGATCCGCAGGCGGTGATCGACGCCATCGGGCCGCGCACCAAGCTGGTGGCCGTCACCCATATGTCGAATGTGCTGGGCACCGTGGTCGATGTCGCCGCGATCTGCAAAGGCGCTGCCGGCAAGGGCGTGCCCGTGCTGGTCGACGGCAGCCAGGCCGCCGTCCACATGCCGGTGGATGTGAAGGCTCTGGGCTGCGATTTCTACGCCATCACCGGACATAAGCTTTATGGCCCAAGCGGTTCCGGCGCGATCTTCATCCGTGCTGATCGCCAGGCCGAGATGCGGCCTTTCCTCGGCGGCGGCGACATGATCCGCGAAGTGACCCGCGAGGCGATCACCTGGAACGACCCGCCGATGAAGTTCGAGGCCGGCACCCCCGGCATCGTCCAGCAGATCGGCCTTGGCGTGGCGCTCGACTATATGACCGGGCTCGGCATGTCGAACATCGCCGCGCACGAGCGCCGCATCCGCGACTATGCCCGCGACAGGCTCAATGGGCTCAACTGGCTGAATGTGCAGGGCAATTCGGCGAACAAGGGGGCGATCTTCTCCTTCACGCTGAACGGTCCGGCCCATGCGCATGACATCTCGACCGTGCTGGACAAGCGCGGCATCGCGGTCAGGGCAGGCACCCATTGCGCCATGCCTCTGCTCAGTTTCTTCGGCCAGACCGCGACCTGCCGCGCCTCCTTTGGGCTTTACAACACCGAGGCCGAGGTCGACGCGCTGGTTTCGGCGCTGGAGTTTTGTCAGGAGCTTTTCGGCTGATTTGCGGTTGCATGGGGTTCGGCTTTCGACTATCTGAACCCCATCCTGCACCCATAGCTCAGCTGGATAGAGCGTTGCCCTCCGAAGGCAAAGGTCGCACGTTCGAATCGTGCTGGGTGCACCAAATTCCCCTCTGATCCGCGCGAACAGGCCTTGTGCCTTGGCCCTTGGCTTGGCAAGTCTGCCCGGCATCACGGGAGGCGGGATGGCGCGGGTTTTCGGGCATTTTGGCGAGCTGATGCAGGGCAGGATCGGACCTTCGGGGCCGGTGGCCCTGGTCACACTGCCATGTCCGGTGCTTTGGGCCGAGGCCACAGCCACGCCCGCGCGCAGCCTTACACTGTATCAACCGGTGCCCGTGGTCGCGCGGGCGCGCCTGATGCGGGTTTTGCGGCGCCTTGACCTTGCGCCGGTGGGGCGGCTGCGTCTGGCCTTGAACATGCCGGTCGGCGGCGGGGCCGGGGCCTCGACTGCCGCACTGCTGGCCCTGGCTCTCGCGGTGGGGGCCGCCGATTCCGAAGGCCTGATCGCCGCGGTGCTGGAGGCCGAGGGCGCCTCGGATCCCTTGCTGTTCGCCCATCCCGAACGCCTTCTCTGGGCCTCGCGCCGGGGCGCGGTGCTGGCCGATCTGCCCTCGCTGCCCAAGTTCGAGGTGCTGGGCGGCTTCTTCGGCCCAGGGTTGCGCACCGACCCGCGGGATGCCAATTTCCCCGACATCAGCGATCTGGTCGAGGCATGGCCCGGCGCCGATCTGGCCCGGATGGCCCATCTGGCGAGCCTTTCGGCCAAGCGCACCCTGGCCCTGCGCGGGCCCAAGGGCGACCCGACCGAGGAGCTGGCCCATAGGCATTCCGCCCTTGGTTTCAGCATCGCCCATACCGGCGCCGCCCGCGCCTTGATCTTTGCGCCGGGAACTGTCCCTCAAGCGGCGGCAGCAGACTTGCGCGAGGCCGGATTTTCGCGGATCACCCGGTTCAGATGCGGGGGATAGGGCATGTTTGCAGGGGCGATGCTGGTGGCGATGGCGGTGGACACGGCTTTGGGCTGGCCCGACCGGATTTATGACCGCATCGGCCATCCGGTGACCTGGATCGGCGCCGTGATCGAGAAGGCGGATCAGGAAATGAACCTGGAGACCGACGCCTTCTGGAAGCGCCGGCTCAAGGGGATCATCGTCTGCCTCGGCGTGACCTCCTTTGCGATTCTCGTGGCGCAGCTGGCGGTCTGGTGCCTGCCGGGCGGGATCTGGGGCGGCGTTCTGACCGGGGTCCTGGCCTGGCCGCTGGTCGCCGGACGCTCGCTTTATGACCATGTGCGGCGGGTCGCGGCCCCCCTGGCGCGGCGCGATCTGCAAGGCGCCCGTGATGCGGTGGCAATGATCGTCGGGCGCGATCCGATGCGGCTGGATACGCCCGGCGTGGCGAGGGCCGCCCTGGAGAGTCTGGCCGAGAATGCCTCGGACGGGGTGGTGGCGCCCCTGTTCTGGGGGGCGCTCTTTGGTCTGCCGGGGATTGCGGCCTACAAGGCGATCAACACGATGGATTCGATGATCGGTCATATGAGCGCGCGGCACCGCGCCTTCGGCTGGGCTGCGGCGCGGCTGGATGATCTGGTCAACCTGGTTCCGGCGCGGCTGACCGCCCTGCTGTTCATCGCCGTCGCGGGGGCGGCGCGCGGCATGGCGTTCAAGGTGATGATCGCCGACGCCGGCCACCACCGTTCTCCCAATGCCGGCTGGCCGGAGGCCGCCTTGGCCGGGGCGCTTGGGGTGCGGCTTTCGGGCCCGCGCAGCTACGGCGGGGCCGTCTCGGCCGAGCCTTGGGTGAACGAGGGCGCGCCAGACCCCGGGGCGATGGACCTCGGGCGGGGTTTGAACCTGTACCTCGCCGCCGTGCTGGCGCTGGCCGGGCTTCTGGCCGTGGTGGCGCTGGTATGAGGGGCCAGATCAGGGATCACGGCGGCAACCTCGACTGGGCGCGGGAGCACTTCGGCGGCAGCGACTGGATCGACCTGTCGACCGGGATCAACCGGGTGCCCTATCCGGTGCCTTCCCTAAGCGCGCAGGCTTTCACCGCCCTGCCGACCCGGCCCGCGATGGCGGCCTTGCTCGCCGCCGCCGGGCAGGCTTTCGGGACGGCGGCGCCAATGGTGGCGCTGGCCGGCGCGCAGGCGGCAATCCAGATGGTGCCTTTGCTGCGGCCGGTCGGGCAGGCACGCGTGCTGTCGCCGACCTATAACGAACATGCCGCCACCCTGCGTGCCTGCGGCTGGCAGGTGGAAGAGGTCCCGGGGCTGGAGGATCTCGCCGGGGCCGATCTGGCCGTGGTGGTCAACCCCAACAACCCCGACGGGCGGCATTGGCCGCGCGCGGCTTTGCGGGATCTGGCGGGCAAGGTCGGGCTCTTGGTGGTGGACGAAAGCTTCGCCGACCCGATGCCGCAGGAGAGCCTTGCCGCCGAGGCTGGGCAGGGCGGATTGATCGTGTTGCGCAGCTTTGGCAAGTTCTACGGGTTGGCGGGGGTGCGGCTGGGCTTTGCCCTCGGCGCCGAGGCCGATGTGGCGCGCTTGCGCGAACTGGCCGGGCCCTGGCCGGTGGCGGGCCCCGCGATCGAGATCGGCACACTGGCGCTGCGTGATGGCCCCTGGGCACAGGCCACCACCGCGCGGCTGGGGGGCGAGGCTGCGCGCCTTGATGCGATCTGCACGAGGGTCGGCTGGCAAGCCCTTGGCGGCACGCCGCTTTTCCGCCTTTTTAACACGCCGGATGCGGCAGAGGCGCAGGCCTTCCTGGCCCGCGCGAAGATCTGGAGCCGGATTTTCCCCTGGCATCGGGGCTGGATCCGCCTGGGCCTGCCCGGGGGCGATGCGGAATGGGCGCGGGTGTCAGCCCTGTAGCCTTAGGATCTGGAAGATGGGCAGATTGCCCATCCTTGTCTCTTGGCGATCTGCGACAATGGAGGTTGCAGACGAGACCCCGGTCCATCCTTGGGTGCCTGAGCCCGTCCGGTAGCTTGGGGCTCGTCTGCGTTTTCGCGTTCAAACCTGAACAGTTGCCTGGGGCGCTGCGCCAACAGACGACCCCGCAGATCAAGGACAGGCCGCCATGACTTTGCCACGGGATTTCATCGGTGTCGACGTTTCGAAGGATTGGCTCGACACCTTCTCGCT
>NZ_JBFUFS010000022.1:0-63425 GCF_056403335.1 Rhodobacter sp. P2_H5
AGGAGGCGGTATTTAGGGAAACACAACAAAACCCGCAAGCACAAAAAACACCCTTCATGACGATTTCTTGTCAGACCCAGTAAAACTTGGACTTTTTCAGCGCTTCGCCCCCAACCGACTCATCCAACGAAAACGGCCGGAACCCAAACATCCCGGCCGCAACCCAAATCCTGTGGATAACTCAAACGAATCCAACCCCTTGATACGTGATTCGGCCCCCGCAAACCGTCAAACCGATTCCCAAGGTGCCGAGTCGGTCATCCGGAACCGCTTCGATATCCCCGTCGATCAACACCAGATCCGCCGCCATCCCCGGACGGATCGTGCCGGTCACGCCCTCCATATGCGCGGCAAAGGCCCCGCCTGCCGTATAGGCGTGCAGCGCCGCCATCCGGTCGAGGCCCTGGGCGGTCCCGCCTTCATAGGCCGGCCGCGTCGCATTGGCCTGCATCCCGCGCAGCACCGAGACATCCGCCACCGGCCAGTCCGAGGCGAATGCCACCCGCGCCCCCGCCTCCGCGAGGTCGCGGCAGAGGTAGGCATCCTTCCAGCGCTCGGGCGCGAAGACCGTCTCCATGGCACCGATCGGGAAATCCATCGCGCCGGGCGGGTGCGGCGGCTGCAAGCTGGCGGTGATCTCCAGCTCCGCCAGACGCGGCACGTCGCTGCGGTTGATCAGCTCGATATGTTCGATGCGGTGGCGACGGTCGTGCTTGCCATTGGCCCGCGCGGCTGCCTCATAGCCGTCGATGGTCTGGCGCACCGCGCCGTCGCCGATGGCATGGACGGCGATCTGCAGGCCACGGCGGTCGATCTCGACGCAGACCTCGTTGAAGCGCGCCGCGTCAAAGAGGGGGAAGCTGCGATGCCCCGGCACTCCGGGATAATCCTCCAGCATATAGGCGGTGCGGCTGTCGACCACGCCATCCATGAACATCTTGACGAACCCCGACGACAGCCATTCATCCTGATAGGCCGCCGTCATCGCAGAGGCGCGGTCGAGTTCCGAAAGCGCCATCTCGGGCTTCATATGGAAGGGCACCTTGACCCGCTGGGTCAGCCGCCCCTCATCCCGCATCTCGGCCAGAAGCTGCAGCGTGTAAAGGCTGCCATCCATCGTCACGAGGCTGGTAATCCCCTGCGCCGCGCAATGCGCCATGCCGCGGGCGATATGGTCCTTGTCGATGGCCCTTTCGGCATCCGTGGGCCAGGTCGCAGGCTCTGCCCCGCGCGCAATCGCGAGGTACATGCGCGAGACCCCGGCCAGCGCCAGGATCGCGTCAAAGGCCTCAAACTCCAGAAGCTCGCCCGAGGCCAGCCCATCCGCCCCCATCACCACCTCATGGCCATGCGGCATCTCGGCCCCCTGCAGCAGCCCCGCCGTCTGCAGGGCCACGGTATTGGCCCAGACGGTATGGTGGTCCATCGCCCGGATCGCGATCGGCCGGTCGGCAAAGATCTCGTCCAGCGCCTGCCGCGTCACCCCGCCTGGCAGCAGCGAATAATCCGCCCCCTCCGCCATCAGAAACCCGTCGCGCCCCTTGGCATAGTCCTGAAACGCCGCCTTCAGCGCTTCCATCCCATGCACCCCGGTCAGTTGCAGGTGGTTGAGCTCGGCCCCGCCAAACAGATGCATGTGGCTCTCAAAGAACCCGGGCAGCAGGCTGCGCCCGCCCGCCTCGATCACGCTTGTCTCCGGCCCCCGCAGGGCCAAAACCTCCGCCGCCGTCCCCACCGCCAAGATGCGCCCGCCCGCCACGGCCACCGCCTCGGCCCGCGGCAGCTTCGGGTCCATCGTCAGAACCCGCGCCCCTGTCACGATCATCTCAGCCACAAGATCAGCCATCCGGGCTCTCCTTTTCATTGGTCTTCAAATATCCCGGGGGGGTCCAGGGGGGCAGAGCCCCCCGGCCTCCCGCGGCCGCAGGCCCCTTCAGGCATCCCGCAGGCCTATTTCGCCAGCCGCTCTGCCATCACGCAAAGCATCTCGAACATCAGACTGATCCCCAGCCAGGCCGTCCCCCCCGCCTGATCGAACGGCGGCGAAACCTCGACCAGATCCGCGCCGATGATATTCAGCCCGCGCAAGGCGCGCGCCACCTGCAGGGCCTGCCAGGAGTTCGGGCCGCCCACTTCCGGCGTCCCGGTGCCGGGCGCGAAGGTCGGGTCGACGAAGTCGATGTCATAGGTGACATAGGTCTCGCCGTCGCCGACGATGCTGCGCACTTCGGCCATCACGTCCTCGACCCCGCGACGGTGGAATTCGTCGATGCCGATGATGCGGATGCCGTGTTCGGCGGCATAGTCCCAGTCCTCACGCCCGTAAGCCGTGCCGCGAATGCCGATCAGGACATAGCGTTTGGGGTCGATCAGCCCCTCTTCCATCGCGCGGCGGAAGGGGGTGCCATGGGTGTATTTGCCGGTGCCGAAATAGACGTCGTTCAGATCGGTATGGCTGTCGAACTGGATCAGGCCCAGCTTTTGCCCCTCGGGGCGCCCCTTGCCCAAAGCGCGCAGGATCGGCAGCGTGCAGAGGTGGTCGCCGCCCCCGGTCAAGGGCAGAACCCCCGCCTTCCGCAGCCGGGTGTAGAAGGCCTCCATCCGGGCCAGACTGTCCATCAGGTCCGCCGGGTTCGGCGCCACATCGCCCAGGTCAGCGCAATTGGCCAGGGCGAAGGGCGCCACCCAGGTCGAGCCGTTCTGCGCCCGGATCATGGTGGACAGATCGCGCAGCTGGCGCGGTCCGTGGCGCGGGCCCGGGCGGTTCGTCGTCCCGCCATCCCAGGGCGCACCCACCAGGCCGATCTGCACCTCGGCAAAGCGCGGGTGGTCGAAGTCCACCACCGGCAGCCGCATGAAGCTCGGCACCCCGGCGAATCGCGGCAGGTCAAAGCCCGATACCGGTTGGAAGAAAGGATCGCCCGCCATGCTCTTGTCTCCGTTCGTTGCACCCGGCCCGCATCCGGGCCGCCGTTGGCCCGGGTCTGGCCCGCTGTTCCGCCGCAGTCAAGCAGCGCAGCCCCCCGCCTGCTGGCCAATGCGCGACACCTTCTGGCGCGAAACAGCCCCGAGACCCATCCACCACTTGACCCCGCCCGCCCTATCAGTCCTTATCCCTGCAACCACCCAGGGACAGACCTCATGTTCAGCAAATCCGCCGACACCACCCCGCCGCCCGCCCCCGCCGCTTCGCCGCGGGCCTCGGGCAATTCCAACCGCTCCGTTCTCGCCGCCGATCTGCGGATCACCGGCGAGATCTCCTCGACCGGCACGATCGAAGTGCTGGGCGAGATCGAGGGCAACATCACCTCCAAGGGCCTGATCATCGGCGCCGAGGGCCGGGTCTCCGGCACCGTCTCGGCCGAGAATGTCGAAGTGCGCGGCAAGCTCGACGGGTCGGTCGCGACCCACGGCTTTGCGCTGCGCGCCTCGGCCGAGGTGCAGGCCGATGTGCTTTACACCACCTTGATGATCGAAAACGGCGCCTCGATCGAAGGCAAGTTCGCAGTGAACAAGGCCTGAACGGTCCCGGCGCGGGAGATTGGGATGAACCAGATCCTCTTGCGTGCCGACCAGGGCCCGGTGGCCGTGCTGGTGCTGAACCAGCCGGCCAAGCTGAACCCCCTGTCCAATGCGATGCTGGCAGCCCTCGAATCCGAGCTGGATGCCATAGCCAGCGACCCTGCCCTGCGGGTTCTGGTCATCAGGGCCGAGGGCAAGGCCTTCTGCGCCGGCCATGACCTGCGCGAGATCCAGGCCGCCCGCCAATCGCCCGACGGCGGCGCTGCCGAATTTGCCGCGCTCTTCGACGCCTGTGGCCGCGTCATGCAGAAAATCGCGGGCCTGCCGAAACCTGTCATCGCCGCCGTCCAAGGCATCGCCACTGCCGCCGGCTGCCAGCTGGTCGCGAGCTGCGACATGGTGGTCGCCTCCGATCACGCCCGCTTCGGGGTCAACGGCGTCAACATCGGCCTCTTCTGCTCCACGCCCATCGTGGCCCTGTCGCGCAAGATCGCCCCCTCCGCCGCCTTCGAACTGGCCGCCACCGGCGATTTCCTCGATGCCCAGCGCGCCCTCGCCCTTGGCCTCGTCACCCGCGTCACCCCTCCCGAGGGGCTGGAGGCCGAGGCCATGGCGCTCGCCCAGCGTCTGGCGCAGAAACTCCCCTCCGCCCTCGCCCTCGGCAAAGCCGCCTTCGCCGCGCAAAGCGGCCTGCCCCTGGCTGCGGCCTATGCCGCCGCCGGGGCCGCGATGGTGGAAAACCTGCTCGATGCCGACACGGCCGAGGGGATCAGCGCCTTCCTCGACAAGCGCCCGCCGCACTGGACCTGACTGCTACCCCGCCAAAGGCCGCGGGCGCAGCAGAACCAAAGCCACCGCCAGCCCGACCACCGCGCAGATCACCAGCAGCGCATAAATCGCCCCCGGCCCATGATGGTCCAGCAAATAGGCCCCGAGGATCGGTGCCGCCGCCGTCGCGAGAATGGGCGAGACGGCCACCGCCCCCGAAATCGCCCCGAAGCCGCGCCGCCCCAGCACATCGCCGATCAGCATCGGCCGCATGATCGACATGAGGCCGACCCCCGCGCCCTGCACCGCAACCACCAGAAAAACCAGCTCCGGCGCCAGCCCCGCCAGCAGCAGCAGAAAAGCCGCCACCACGACCATGGCCAAGGCCACCTTGGTCGCCACCGCATTGACGATCCGCCCGCCGCCAAAGACCAGAACCAGCCGCCCGGCCAGTTGCGCCGGGCCAAGGCAGGCCGCCGCCAGCGTGGCCCAGCCCCGGCTGACGCCGCGCTCCTCGAACAGGGGCAGGATGAAGGTCACCAGCATGCCATGCGCCAGCCAGATCAGCGCCAGCATCACCGCAATCGCCCAGAAGGCCGGCCGCCGCAGCGCCGCCCGCAAGGCGCCCGAGTTGTCCGCCCGGGTCGCCGCCACTTCCGGCCCGCGCAGCAACCAGACCGCGGCGATATTCAAGGGCACCGTGCCAAACAGGGTCAAAGCGGCAAAGCCCAGATAGGCCTCGCGCCCGCCAAAGGCGCTGCCCATCCAGTGGCCCAAGGGAAAGGTCACCGTCCCCGACAGCCCGGCCACCAGCGTGATCCTTGTGATCGCGGTGCGCGAATGGTCGGGCAGGCGCCGGGTCAGCAGGGCAAAGACGCTTTCATAAAGCGACCCCGCCTGGGCGATCCCCAGAACGCCCCAGACCGCCCACCATTGCCAGACGCTCTGCACCACCGACAACAGCGCCACGCCAAGCGCCGCCAGCACCGGCAGCACCATCATCATCCGCCCGCCCTGCCCGCGGTCGATCACCCGCCCGGTCAGGGGCGTCAGTGCCGCCATCACCAGAAACGACAGCGTCGGCCCCGCCGCCAGTTCGGCCTTGCTCCAGCCGGTTTCGGCCTGCAAATCCGGCAGAAGCGCCGGAAAGGCATAGAACAGCCCGGCGTAGATCAACAACTGCCCCAGCGCGAGCAGCCAGACCGCAAGGCTTTCGTTGCGGCTCACAATCCGTACAGCGCCCCGAACTTGGCTTCGAGATAGTCGAGCAGCGGCGCCTCGGTGGGTTCAAAGCCGCAGGCATGGGTGATCGTCTCGCGCGGGCTGCGCAAGCCGCCATGGCGCTGCAAATTCTCGCGCAGCCATTCGACCGCAGAGGTCGTCTCGCCCTTGGCCAAATGGTCCTCCAGATCCGGCACCGCAGCCTGCAACGCCTGCCACAGGCAGCCGGCATAGACATTGCCGAGGGTATAGGTCGGGAAATAGCCGAAAAGCCCCACCGACCAATGCACATCCTGCAACATGCCATGCGAGGGCCGATCGACCTTCACACCGAAGTCCTTGAAGAAGCGCTCGTTCCAGGCGCCTTCCAGATCGGCCACCGCCAGATCACCGCGCACCAAGGCGCGCTCCAGATCGAAGCGCATCATGATGTGCAGGTTGTAATGCACCTCGTCCGCCTCGGTCCGGATGAAGCCCGGCTGCACCCGGTTGACCGCCTTGTAGAAGCCCGTCGCATCCTTGACGCCCAGATCGTCGAAGCGGTCCTTCATCTCGCCGTAAAGGTATGCGGTGAAGCCACGCCCCCGCCCGATCTGGTTTTCATAGATCCGGCTCTGGCTTTCATGCACCCCCATCGACACGCCGCGCCCCAGAGGCGTCAGCTTGTAATCGGGGTCGATGTTCAGCTCGTAGCTCGAATGGCCGACCTCATGGATGGTCGAATAGATGCAGTTGAAAGGCTCGGTCTCGACCACCCGCGTCGTGATCCGGCTGTCGCTGGCCGAACCCGAGGAGAAGGGATGCACCGCCAGATCAATCCGCCCCCGGCTCCAGTCATAACCGAAGGCCGAGGCGAGGTCGCGCGCCAGCCGCATCTGCGCCGCCTCGCCATAGCGTCCGGTCAGGGCCTTGGGCGCGGGCTTGTCCAGCACCGCGGCACGCAAGGCAACCAGCCTTGGCCGCATCCGGTCGAACATCGCGCCGATGCTTTCCGCCGTGGCACCCGGTTCGTAGTCGTCCAAGAGCGCGTCATAAAGATCGCCGCCCTGGGCGAGGCAAGCCGCCTCTTGGCGCCGCAGGTCGATCACTTCGGACAAGGTCGGCAGGAAATCCGCCACCCGGTCATTGGCCCGCGCCTCGGCCCAGACCCCTTGCGCCACCGAAGTCACCTGCGCCAGCTTTTGGGCGAGGTCGGAGGGCACCTTGGTCGCCCGCACGAAACTGCGCCGGATCAGGCGCAGCTGCGCCAGCCCCTCGGCATCCTGCGGGTCCGCCGCCTCCAGCCAGTCGGCGATGCGCGGGTCGGTGCGGCGGGCGTGCATCACACCCTCCATCGCCGCCATCTCCTCGCCGCGCTGTTCGGCAGCGCCGCGCGGCATCATGGTCTCCTGATCCCAGCCGAGCCTTTCGGCCACCAGACCCAAAGCCTCGGTCTGGCGCTGGAAGGCCATCAACTGCTCATATGCGTGATTGTTCGTCATGCCGTTCCCTTCCGGATCGAGCCTTGGACCGGATACGCCGCCATGTGCCGCGCCCGGATCACCAGAACCCACAAGACCACCGCGCCGACCTGGTGCGTGATCGCCATATGCAACTGCGCCGCCGAAAGCGCCGTGAAGATGCCCAAGGCCACCTGCGCCAGAAGCATCGCCATCATCAGGTTGAACGCCGTCCGCGTCGCCTTGTACGCCGACTTGCGCCCCCTGAGCCACGCCACCACCCCAAAGGCGAACAAGAGATAGCCCGAGATGCGGTGCACGAACTGCACCAGCCCCGGATTGGCCCACAAAGGCACGCCCGGCACATCAAACGCATCCGCCGGAAAGAAGCTGCCGTTCATATCCGGCCAGGTCGGATAATTCCGCCCCGCATCAATTCCCGCCACCAGGGCACCCAGGATGATCTGCAGGAACAGGAAATGCATGACCCCGGTCGAAAGCCCGAAGAGCTTCCTCTCCCCACTCCGCCGCGCCGTCAGAAGGTCGGTCTCGCTCCGCCCCAGCAGGAATACCCACCAGGCGATGAAGCCAAAGATCACAAAAGCCCCGCCCAGATGCACCGCCAGCCGGTAAGATGCGACCGAAGTCATCGCCCCGGTGAGGCCCGAAGCCACCATCCACCAGCCAATCGCCCCCTGAATCCCGATCAGGATCCCCAGACCCCACAGCCGCGGCGCCCAGCCCGGCGGCACCCGCCGCGTCAGCGCGAAGAAGCCAAAGCCAATTGCCCAGACCAGCCCAATCACCCGCCCCAGCTCGCGATGCCCCCATTCCCACCAGAAGATCTGCTTGAACGCCGCGAGGTCCATCGAGGCGTTGAGGATCTGCCCCTGCGGGCTCGCCTGATACTTGGCAAACTCCGCTGCCCAATCGGCCTCAGACATCGGCGGCAAAGCCCCCATGACCGGGTTCCACTCGGTGATCGACAGCCCGCTCTCGGTCAGCCTTGTCAGCCCCCCCACCGCGATCATCACCGCCACCAGCGCGAAGATCACCATGAGCCAGACCCTGACCGCCCCCCGCGCCCCCGCAGGCCGCGTGGCAATCATGCCCCCAGCCGGAGCCTTGCCAGGAGCCCTGGAGCCACCCTCCGCCCCGACCTCTTCAAAAATGCTGCGCTTGCCCGCCATCCCAAGCCCCTTGATCCGTTGCCCGGACCCTAGTCCGCCAAGGGGGGGCCTTCAAGGGCGCGTGGGTGTTGCCGTGGGGTGGCACATTGACACGAGGCGCGGGTCTGAGCCCAAATTACCGGGCTACGCTGCCGCAACATTTCGCCGGTGCAGAGATTTGGCATTGGCGGTTCAGGCCCTTGGCGGACCTTCGTGGGTACCGCAGCGAATGGCAGCTCTCACGCCTCCGCTTGCGCTTCTGAATTCGGGTCAATTTGATCAAGCGTCAGCGCACCGAAACGCTTGGCGAACAGGCCCTGCGCCTCTCGCATCGTTTCGGCCATGACGGCATTGA
Source organism: Rhodobacter sp. P2_H5 (assembly GCF_056403335.1). Lineage (NCBI taxonomy): Bacteria > Pseudomonadati > Pseudomonadota > Alphaproteobacteria > Rhodobacterales > Rhodobacter > Rhodobacter sp. P2_H5. Next base: position 8,475 of record NZ_JBFUFS010000022.1, read on the forward strand.
CCTTCTGCTCGACGAGGCAACTGCCGTTTTCACTGCGATTGCCGATGGCAAACAATGTGGGGCGACCAAGCGCCTCATAAACCGCCAGCAAGGTGATCTGCGCAAGCGGTCGCGACAACTGCCATCCCCCGCCGCGGCCCTTGCCCGACTGGACGATTCCGGCGTCGCGAAGGCCTGCCATTGTCCGGCGGAAGACGGCCGGGTTTGTGCCCATGCTGCGCGCCAGAATCTCGGACGTCACCGGCGCGTCGGTCTGCGCCATATGCAGCAGGACGTGAAGCACATCCGAAAGGCGGGTGTCCTTGTTCATGACAGCTCCTTGTCTGGCTGCGGGGGTCACGGCGGTCTGAGCAAATATAGTTCGTATCTCCTATTGATACAATATCCGCGTTCTTTTATGTAACTTCGACTGATACGATATCGGGCGCATCGCCCCCCCTGCGGAAGGAAAGCACATGTTTTACGATACGATCATTGTGGGCGGCAGCTTCGCCGGCCTGTCGGCGGCAATGTATCTGGCCCGGGCGCGACGTTCCGTGCTGGTTCTTGATACCGGCAAGCCCCGCAACCGCTTCGCCAGGGAATCGCACGGGTTCTTCGCTCAGGACGGCAGCAGCCCTCTCGCGATGCTCGAGACGATGCGGCGCCAGGTCGGAGCCTATCCGACCGTGCAGTTCCTTGACCGGATGGCCACCGATACTGTCCGCAAGGACAAAGGCTTTCGCATCACCCTCGATGACGGGGAAACGGTTGCCGGATCGACCGTGCTGCTGGCCTTCGGCGTGAGCGACCTGCTGCCCGATCTGGAAGGCGTCGCGCAGCGATGGGGCAGCACCGTCATTCACTGCCCTTACTGCCACGGATACGAGTTCAGCGGCCAGCGACTCGGCGTTCTCAACCTGTCAAAGATGTCTGGCCATCAGGCGACGTTGATCACGGAATGGGGTCCGACGACCTTCTTCCTCGACGGCGCCACGATAGAGCCCGATCTGCGGGCGGAGTTGGGGCGGCGCGGCGCGGTCATCGAACCCAGACCCGTCGCGCGTCTGGTCGGGCAAGGCATCGGCCTCTCCGGGGTGCAACTGCAAGATGGCACGGTGACGCCCATCGACGCGCTCTTCATCGGGCCAGCCTACCGGTTTAACAGTGATCTGCCAAAGATCCTCGGATGCGCGGTGGACGACGGTCCCTTGGGGCCCATGGTGACCGTGGACGACCTGAAGGCGACCACGGTTCCGGGCGTCTATGCCGCCGGTGACATCACGCGCTGGGGGCATACCCTTGCTTTCGCCTCGGCCGATGGGGTCATGGCTGCGCTGGCCATTCACCGCTCTCTCGCCTTCGGAGGCTAAGTCCATGGCGCACGCACACTCCCCCTTTGCCGACCCTGCCAAGGTCGCCTCCTACGCCGAAAATGCCCGGCGCAACGTGCCCGGCCTGGCCGATCTGCATCGCATGGTGACGCTGCTTCTGGCCGAAGGCGCACCGCATTCCGCCCATATCCTCGTGGTCGGGGCCGGCGGCGGCATGGAGACGGCGGCCATGGCGCAGTCGCAGCCCTCCTGGAGGTTCACCGGAGTTGATCCCTCACCCGCCATGCTTGATCTGGCGCGCGAGACGACCCGCCCCCATGCCGAACGCATCAATCTGGTCGAGGGCCGGGTGAGCGATCTGCCGCAGGACCGCTACGACGGTGCGACCTGCCTGCTGACCTTTCACCACCTTGCCCGCGACGAGCGCCTTCCCATCCTGCGCGAGATCCGCAGCCGGTTGAAACAGGGCGCTCCGCTCGTCTTCGTGGAACACACGGCAATCGACCCGGACCCGGCCCGGTTGATGGGCCTGTCGGTCGCGTTCCGCGACCGCGACGACCCGGATTGGGAAAAGGCATCCGAGGCCGGAGCGACCATGACACGGCATCTGTCCTTGTTGACCCCACCCGAAACAGAAGCCCTCCTGCGCGACGCCGGGTTCGGCGAGATGGCGTTATTCTACGCCGCCCTATCGCTCCGGGGCTGGGTCGCGCGAAGGGCGTAGAGGATTGATCGCGACATGAAACGGCCCGGAGGGCAGCTTCGTCCCGCATCGCAGACATCCCCCTCACCCCGTCAGCCCCCCACCATCGCGCCCTTCCCGGTCGCCACCACCCTACGCCCATACGGCACCGCCGGGGCCGCAGGTTGGGCAAAAATCGTCCAGCCGCAGATCTCCTCCTTGCCCCAAAGCGCCTCACGACACCGTCAGCACCGCTGCGCCACCCGCCCGCTGCGTCGGACCACGGGAACCAACCGGAGCGTCGCCTCTCCAAAAACATTGCGCTCGCCCGCCATCCCAAGCCCCTCGATCCGGTGCCCGGACCCTGTTGCGCCAAGGGGGCCGTCAAGGGCGCTTTGGTGTTGCAGTGGGGTGGCACATTGACACGAGGGGCGGGTCAGAGGCCAAACTGCCGGACTCCGCCGCCGCAACATTTCGCAAGTTCAGAAATTTGGCATCGGCGGTTTCGACCGGATAGCCGACCTTGCCAAACTCGACCGCTCAATCCACATTATGCCATGGAATACTTTACGCGGGCTTGGGCCATCGGTGAACTCTCTGACGATGAGTGGGACAAAGTACTGCCAGCTTATCAAGCGTATATCGACACTCTCGATCACAACTCGGCAGTCTGGCGATTTGCAACCACGGTAGGGCTGAACGACGCCATTTTTGACCGGATGGACATCGGGTCCGGAGATGTGCGGCTGCAACTTCTGACGGGGAACCTGCAGCGCGGATACTTTCACACCGCTATCACATACCGGAATGCGAATGTAACCATCGGGCAAGATGCCCTCGCACAGGCGGTGGAGAACCCCACGACCGAGATTTGGTATGACGAGTTCTCAGGTTGCACGTCCGGGATGGTCCACCGGTTTCTGTTGGTGGAGACTGGCGGAACTGAAGACCGGGGAGAGGTTCACATCACGTTCACGTCCTTCGAGTTCTGTGAGACTCCAGCGCCAGGCAGGGAACTTCCCGCCCGTTAACTGGTGCTTCCGCCAAACACCCCACCGCAGACATTGGCCGCCACTGCAGCGCGCTGCAGGAAAGTCCGCGTGGCAAACATCCCCTCACCTCGGCACCACCCCCACAATCGCGCTCTTCCGGGTCGCCACCACCCTATGCTCATACGGCACCGCCGGGGCCGCGGGCGCGGCGTAAAGCGTCCAGCCATCCCACCCCTCACTGGCCCAAAGCCCGCTCGGCGACAGGAAAGGCGCCACCATCAGCACCACTGCGCCACCAGCCCGCTGCGTCGGACCACGGGAATCAAGCGGAGCGTCGCCTCTCCAAAAAACATTGCGCTTGCCCGCCACCCCAAGCCCCTTGATCCGTTGCCCGGACCCTGGTGCGCCAAGGGGGCCGTCAAGGGCGCGCGGTTGGGGTGCGCTGGCCATGTGACTGCCGTGCTGCGCGCCCCTTCGGACAGCCCCACCCTCATCAATGCGGATAGGCTCAAGAATCGCCGACCTCACTTGCCAGAGATTGCAAATCGGACATAGTCGTCCAACCCCCGCGCGGCCAAAACCGGAAGTTGAACCGCTTCGCAGGAACACCCGCCCCTTTCATCAGTCAGATTAGAACCCAAAGACAAGTGAACAGCATGCCGAAGAGAAATGAGATTGGTTCACTTCACGCCGCCGTTTTGCGACACAGTTTGCCCGAAAGTGCCGCCGCGATCTCCGCAGGGGCGGATGTGAACGCCCGTGATCTCGAGGGACGAACCGCCCTGTTCTACGCTTGCATGGATGGCGAAGAGACGATCGTCGACGCACTCATCAGGGCGAATGCGGACGTCAACCTAAAGGACAAGGCCGGAGAAACACCGCTGCATTTCGCCGCGCGCTTCCATCGTGAACGGATCGCGGAACAGCTTTTGCGCGCAGGTGCCGCAGTCGACCCGCAAGACACACACGGCAACACCCCATTGTGGCGCGCCGTTTTCGAGTCGAAAGGACGTGGAGAGATGATCGCTCTCTTGCTTTCCTGCGGAGCGGACCGATCCCTGGAAAACAATCACGGCGTCTCTCCCCTCGGGCTTGCGCAGAGGATCGGGAATTTCAACGTGCATCAGTTTTTTGCTTGAGTGTTTGATCCCATAGTTTCACGGAGCGCCCCTTGACCACGGACATCCACGCCATCTTCGACAGCACCTTTTCCGGCGAGACAAGCGACGCTGTCTGGATCATCGACACCCCCGCCAACCGGATCTGGTTCGAGAAGGCCCAGACATACCTCGCGCCCGACAGCGCCCTTTTCCTCGTGGAACGTTACAGCTCCACCGAGGAGGCCCTTTGCCACATGATCTGGGGTATGATCGAGCATTTCCCGGATTGGCAACACATCACGGTCTGTGGCCTGGCGCCCGGCTTTCCGATTCCGAACGCACTGTCGTATGAAGGTCGCTGGGAAATCGGAAAGGACGGATGGGCTATGCACCGGATCTGAACAGCCGTTTGCCCCTCCCCCCGGCAAGGCCCCGTCAGATCTGCGCGGCAAAAGTTGCGATCACCTTCAGATAACAGGCGATCCGTGTTTCTGCGGGCATGGCGGCGTCCCAGGCAAATTCACTTGCGGGGCTGATAGACATGAACATCAGCAGGGGAAGCGGCATCCTTCCCGGGAGGGTCAGGGCAACGGCCGAAGACCAGATGGAAAGGCCCTCGAAGTCAAACCCAACCAGAACAAGAAGTTCGCTTCTGGTCCCGAATTGCACGACGAAACCGCGAAGTTTTCTGAGCGAGCCAGGTTGCGCCTCCACCTTGATCCAGGAGGGCTCAACCAACCCTTCCGCCGCTTTGACCGCAAGTTCCAGCAATCGTGCCTGAGTCATGGATCTTGTCAGCTTGGGTGACGGAAATCTTGGGATCGGAGGGTCACCCAGAGCCTTCCTCAGCGCGATGTTCTCATGCGCGAGGAAGTGGTGATCGCTATTCGACTGCTGCTGTTCGGACAAATTGGGGACGTGAAGCGCTTCAAATCGCGCCACGGCCAAGGCACTTCTGCGAAGTGTTGCGATCACCTCAGGATCACTGGAAATTGCCGTGTATCTTTGGTTTCCCTGTTTATTTCTGGGCACATAGGGCACATCTGTGACACACCCCTCGCCCAGAAAGTAGTCCTCCATGAACGACAGCGAATCGTTCATCGCCTTGACGACTTCGGGCCCACACTTGTTCGTCACACGCTCGATGTGTTCGGTCAGAACTTTGATCTCGTCCATGAGTTGCTGATTTTCTTCGTCATCCATGGATCGAGTGAAGCCACGGATATCCGTTCATTGTCAAACGTCCGCTTTGCCACCGCCCCCTCACCCCGGCAAGGTCACCACAATCGCCCCCTTCTCCGTCGCCACCACCGTATGCTCATATTGCACCACCGGGGCCGCGGGTTCGGCGTAAAGCGTCCAGCCATCCCGCCCCTCGTTGGCCCAAAGCCCGCCGAGCGACAGGAAGGGCTCCACCGTCAGCACAAGCCCCCGGTGCATCCGCCGCTTGTCGCCGCGCGTGGGCCAGGTCGGCACCTCGCCCGGTTCCTCGTGCAGGGCCCGGCCCACGCCGTGGCTCGCCAGGTTGCGGATCAGCGTATAGCCCCCAGCTTGCGCAAACCGCCCGATGGCAGCGCCAATCCCGGCCAGAGGCTTGCCCGCGCCCACCTGCGCCACCCCGATCTGCATGGCCTTGCGCCCATCCCGACACAGCCGCTCCAGCGAGGGTCGCACCGGCCCCATCCGGAACGTCGCCCCGGTATCGGCAAAATACCCGTCCTTGCTGGCCGAGACGTCGATATTCACCAGATCCCCGGCCCGGATCACCCGATCCCCCGGGATCCCATGCGCGATCTCTTCATTGATGCTGATGCAGGTCGCCCCCGGAAAAGCGTAAGTGGCCTCCGGGGCAGAGGTCGCCCCCTCCCGCTCCAGCAAGGCCCGACCGATGGTGTCCAGCTCGCGCGTCGTCATGCCCGGCTCCATCGCCCTGGCCATGGCATGCATCGTATTGGCCACGATCCGGCCGATCACCTTCAGCCCGTCCAGATCGTCTTCCTGCGTGATCGTCATCGCCGCCGCATCCCGCACCCCAAGCTTGCTGCATCTTTCCCTAAGCCTAGTCGGCAGCCGCCGGTCCCGCAAGCGCGCGCCGCCGGGCCCGGCTTCATTGATTTTTGGCCCGAGGTGCGGCAGACTTGCGGGGGTTGTCACAGGCGCAAAGGGGGGGCGGAGATGGCACAGCCGGATATTTCCGAACACTGGGGCACGGGCGATGTCTATGGCCGCATCCTGACCGCGATGCAGGAAGCGGGGCTTTCGCCCGACAGCGTGACGGTCGAGCAACTGGCCCCGGTCGACCATTTCCACGCCCGCGGCCTCGCCGCGACCGTCGAGCTTGCCAACGCGCTTCCGGTGCGGGCCGGCGACCATCTCGTCGACATCGGCTGTGGCATCGGCGGCCCCGCCCGTTATCTCAGCCGGCGTTTCGACTGTTCGGTGTCGGGAATCGACATCACCGCACCCTTCGTCGAGGCGGCCAACAAGCTCTCCGCCCTCGTTGGCCTGCAGGACCGGGTTGCCATCGTCCTGGGCGATGGCCAGCACCTGCCCTACCCCGACCAGATGTTCGACGGCGGCTATAGCCAGCATGTCACGATGAACGTCGCCGACCGCCCGCGCTTCTTCGCCGAGGCTTTCCGGGTGCTGAAACCCGGCGCCTGGTTTGCCCTGACCGAACACGGTCGCGGCAACGGCGCCGACCCGGTCTATCCCCTGCCCTGGTCCGAGGATGGCACGGGCGCCTATCTCGTGACGCCCGCCGAAACCGTGGCCTTCCTGCAAAAGGCCGGTTTTGTCGATGTGGCGGTGACCGACACCGGCCCCGCCTATCTGGCCGGCTACAAGCGCGCGATGGCACTGGCCCAAAGCGGCCAGTTGCCGCCCTTCGGCCTGCACATCCTGCTCGGCCCGGCCGCGCCCGCCAAAACAAGGAACGCCGCCCTCAACATCGAGGAGAACCGGACCCATCCGATCCAGGTCCTCTGCCGAAAGCCCGCGTAATCGCCGCCCCCCACGATCTCCCCCGTTGCGCAGAGGAGTTCCCCAGGGCGGGGCTACCTCAGACCTCGGACCAGATGCCCATTTCCACCCCACCCGGCGCGCGGAAGTGAAACCGCCGCCCGCCCGGAAAGCTGAAAATCGCCCTGGTCACCACGCCGCCGGCGGCCTCGACCCGGGCCAGCGCGGCCTCCAGATCGTCGGTCTTCAGGATGACCAGCGCCCGTCCCGCCGGGGTCGCACCTGAGCCGTCCAACCCGCCGTCCAGCCCCGCATCGGCAAAGGCCTGATACTCCGGCCCGTAATCGACAAAGCCCCAGCCGAAGGCCTGCGCGAAAAACCCCTTGCTCGCCGCCAGATCGCCACTGGCAAACTCCACATAGTCAATCTTCAGATCAGACATGGCGCCGCCCTCCCGGTTGCCACAATGTTCTAGAGCTTGCCGCCCCGTTTTTCAATGCGCCCCCGTTTCATTGGTCCATAAATATCCTCGGGGGTGCGGGGGGCGAGCCCCCCGTTCCGCCGCCGATCACGGTTAACAACACATGAAGAAACTTATCAGAATATAGCGAAAACAACATCTTACCAAAGATTGCACGCGTGCAATCTCACTCGCCCTGCTTTTTCAGCCGGTAAGCGATTTGCCGCAGCATGCCATGAAAGGTCTGAACCTCGGCCCGCGTCAGCCCCAGCCGCGACCACATGTTCCGCAGGCTCTGCTTCATCTTCGGCGCCTTCAATTCCGGAAAGAAGAACCCCGCCTCGTCCAGCTGGGTCTCGAAATGCCCGGCCAAAGCCGCGATTTCCCCGGCGTTGGCAAAATCCGCCCCGGCCATCTCCAGCACCATCCCCGGCACCTCGACCGTCTGCCGCCGCCATTCATAGGCCAGAAGCAGGACACATTGGGCGAGGTTCAGGCTGAAGAACTCCGGATTGACCGGCACCGTCACGATCGCATTGGCCCGGATGATGTCATCATTTTCCAAGCCCGCCCGCTCCGGCCCGAACAGGATCGCGACCTTCTTGCCCGAAGCAGCCATCGCCCGCACCAGTTCCATCGCGGCCTCGGGCGTATAGACCGGCTTCGTCAACTCCCGCCCCCGCGCCGTGGTGGCCAGAACGAAATCGCAGTCGGCCAGCGCCCCGTCGAGGTCCTCACTTATCCCGGCATTGTCCAGCACCCGCCCCGCGCCCGAGGCCATCGCCACCGCCTTCGGGTTGGGCCAGCCGTCGCGCGGCGCCACGACCCGCATCCGCTCCAGCCCGAAGTTCAGCATCGCCCGGGCGGCCCCGCCGATATTCTCGCCCATCTGCGGGCGGACCAGAACGAAAACAGGAGGGATCATCTGCAGGCCTCTCTTTGCGACCCGCCGCAGATACGCCTCCCCGTCCCCCCTGACAAGCGCCCCGCTTTAGGCTAAACGGGCGCATTCACCGCGAAGGAGCCCGCTTTGGCCAATCAGGACCGCCCGCAGATCACCCTCATCACCCCGCCGAGCCTGGACCTCGACCTTTTCCCCACGGCGCTGGCCCGCGTGATGGACGGGGTCGAGATCGCGGCGCTGCGCCTGACCCTCGCCACCAAGGACACCGACGAGATCGGCCGCGCCGCCGATGCCTGCCGTCTTGTGGCCCATGCCCGCGACGTGGCGATCATGATCGAGAACCACGTCCTCTTCGTCGAACGCCACGGGCTTGACGGCATCCACCTGACCGACGGCGCCCGCGCCGTGCGCAGCCTGCGCAAGGACCTCGGCGCGGATGCCATCATCGGCGCCTATTGCGGCACCACGCGGCATGAGGGCATGACGGCGGGCGAGGCCGGGGCCGATTACGTCTCCTTCGGGCCGATCGGCGCCGCGGGCCTTGGCCTCGGCACGCAGGCACCGCGCGATCTGTTCGAGTGGTGGACCGAGATGATCGAGGTTCCCGTCGTCGCCGAAGGCGCCCTGACCGCCGAGCTGGTCGAAAGCTTCGCCCCGGTCACCGACTTTTTCGCCGTCGGCCCCGAGATCTGGGGCGAGGAAGACCCGCTCGCCGCCCTCAAGGCCCTGCTGAAGCCGATCCTGTAAGGCCCTACGCCCCCGGCTGATCCGCGCCGACATGGCTGGTGCGGATCACCCTTTCGCAATAGGCCGCAAGGCTCTTGCGGTCGGGGAAGGAATGCACTGGCACGGGGGCGTGAAAGATCACCTCGACCCGGCCGGGGCGGGGATCGGCCAGCACCATCAAGAGATGCGGGCCAAAATCCATGTCGCCATACCAGCCATAATGCCGCGCATCCGCGCCTTTGGGCGCGTGCCAGATCACCGTCACCGGCTGGATCTGCAAGGGCTCGGGCACATCGGCGCTGAAGAAGGCGGCGAAGAGCGTGGCTTTGAAGGGCAGCACCCGCATCCCGTCGGTCGAGGTGCCCTCGGGGAAGAACAGCAGCTGATGGCCCGCGGCCAGCCGCGCCTCGAACATCGCTTGTTGGCGCTTGGCCTCGGCGCCCTTGCGGGTCACAAAGACCGTGCCGGTGGCGCGCGCCAGCCAGCCGATCCCGGCCCAGGCGGCGACCTCGGACTTGGCGACGAAATAGATCCGCGCCGCCGCGTTCAGCGCGAAGATATCCAGCCAGGAAGTGTGGTTGGCCACCATCGCCCCGGGGGCCTTCATCGGCGCACCCCTGACTTTGTGGCCGATTCCCAGAAGGACAAAAGCCGTCCGGCACACCGCTTGCGTGATATGCGGGGTCCAGGGCCGCGCCGCCCCGTGCAGCGGCCGCTCCACCAGCCGCAGCAGAAGCAGCAGCGCTAACCCGCCATAGGCCACCAACGCCAGAAGCCCGCCGCGCCAGATCACCCGCAGCCAGCCGCCCGGCCCGATCCGCCGGGGCGCCGGACGGGCCGAAAGCCAGTCGCTCATCCCTCGCGCCCCGATTTCCGCGTGTAGAAATCGCGGTGCTTGCCGCTCATCCTTGCGGTGTCCATCACCAGACAGACATCGATCGTGTTGAACGCCCGGTCGATCCAGGCCCCGTCCGAGACAAAACCGCCGAGCCGCAGATAGGCCTTGATCAGCGCCGGGATCCCCGCCATCGCGCGGGCCCGGTCAAGCGCCTCTTCCGGCAACAGATCCATGTTCAGCGCTTGCGCCGGCTGCGGCGTCACCCGCAAAGCCTCGGGCGCGCGGTGATGGTGATGGAGGAGCGACAGAGGCTGCGCCAAGGCCGCCGCATCAGTGCCGTGGAACGAGGCCGCGCCGAACAGGACCTCGATCCCGCGCTCCAGCACATATTCGGCCAGACCATTCCACAACAGAAACATCGCGGCCCCGCCCCGCATGTCGCGGTGCACGCAAGACCGTCCCAGCTCCAGCAAACGCCGCCCGCTGGACTTGAGGCGCGACAGGTCGAACTCGCCCTCGGAATAATAGCGCCCGGCGGCTGCGAAGCGTTCGGGCGGCAAAAGTCGGTAGACGCCCACCACATCCGACAAGGTCTCCGGGTCGCGGCGGCTGTCGATCAGCAGGAGGTGGTCGAAACAGGGGTCGAACTCATCCGCCTCCAGCCGGTTTTCATGGTCCACCAGCGGCCCATCGGCGCCCAATTCGGTCACGAAGACGTCGTAGCGCAACCTTTGGGCAGCGCGCAGGTCTCTGGCATCACGGGCCAGGCGAAGCGTCAGGGCAGCGGCATCAAGGGTCATCGGGTCCGGCGCATCAGGGTCCTGGAAGGGTGGCTCAGCTTGCCATGAGCGTCAAGTGACACAAAAACGTGACAAATTGCCGTCATGGCGAGGGGCCAGTGGAAAAATCCACAACAAGGCTGATAAGGTTCGTATCAATCACCACCTTGCCGCGATTTTCGAAGTTAACTGTGCATTTACCATTTATGAGGGACTGTACCTGACCAAGGCCCCACTCGGCTTCTGCCGGATGGCGCACCAGCATTCCCGGTTCCAGACCAGAAGACCTATCGAGCCGCATCTAAGCCTCCGCAAAGGATTGCCATGTCAGACAAATCAGACCTCGCCGCCCTGCTCGGGTCGCGCATCTGCCATGACCTTATCAGCCCGATCGGCGCCATCGGCAATGGGCTGGAGCTGCTGATGATGGACACCGGCACCCATGGGCCCGAAATGGCGCTGATTTCGGAAAGCGTCGGCCATGCCAATGCCCGCATCCGGTTCTTTCGTGTGGCCTTCGGGGCGGCGGCGGGCGAACAGCGGCTGGGCCGGTCCGAAGTGGCCAGCATCATCACCGACATGACACGGGGCGGCAGGCTTGCCATCGAATGGAACACCGGCACCGATCTGGCGCGGGGCGAGGTCAAGATCGCCTTCCTGCTGCTGATGTGCCTGGAAAGTGCGATGGCTTACGGCGGCAAGATCACGGTGACGGTTGACGGCGGGCGCTGGCATATCATCGGCGAAGCGCCCAAGCTGCGGCTCGACGCCTCGCTCTGGGCCATGCTCGCCGATCCGACCGCCGACCCCGAGATCACCCCCGCCGTCGTGCATTTCCCCCTCGCGGCGGAGGAGATCACCCGCCGCCAGTACCGCCTGTCGGCCGAACTGGGGCAGACCACGATCAAGCTCAGCTTCTGACCGTCTCAGGGGCGGATCGTGCCATCCCCGGTCACAAGGTATTTGAAGCTGCAAAGCTGCTCCGCGCCCACCGGGCCGCGCGCATGCAGCTTGCCGGTCGCGATGCCGATCTCGCCGCCCATGCCGAACTCGCCGCCATCGGCGAACTGGGTCGAGGCGTTGCGCATCAGGATCGCGGAGTCGAGCCGCTGGAAGAACTTGGCAGCCGTCTCGTCATTCTCGGTCAGGATGCTTTCGGTGTGGCTGGAGCCGTATTTGCGGATATGCGCCATGGCCTCGTCGACGCCATCCACCAGCTTGGCGGCGATGATCATGTCGAGGAACTCGCGCCCGAAATCGTCGGGTGCGGCCTGCACCGTGCCGGGGATCTTCAGAAGCTCGCCCTCGGTGCGCACCTCGACCCCGGCCCTCAGCAGGTCCTCGATCAGCACGCCGCCATGCTGGGTGTAAAACTTCCAGTCGATCAGCAGGCATTCGGCCGAGCCGCAAACCCCGGTCCGCCGCGTCTTGGCGTTCAGGACCACACGGCGCGCCTTCTCAAGGTCGGCGTCCTTGTCGGCATAGACGTGGCAAATCCCTTCCAGATGCGCAAAGACCGGCACCCGCGCCTCGCGCTGCACCAGACCCACCAGACCCTTGCCGCCGCGCGGCACGATGACGTCGATATAGTCGGTCGCCGTCAGCATGGCCGAGACCATTTCGCGGTCGCGCGTCGGAACCAGCTGGATCGCGGCCTCGGGCAGCCGCGCTTCGCGCAGGCCGCGCACCATGCAGTCATGGATCGCGGTGGAGGAATGGAAGCTTTCCGAGCCGCCGCGCAAAATCACCGCATTCCCGGCCTTCAGGCACAGGGCTCCGGCATCCGCCGTCACATTGGGCCGGCTTTCATAAATGACGCCGATCACACCCAAGGGTGTGGCAACCCGCTGGATGTGCAGACCGTTCGGCCGGTCCCATTCCGCCAGAACCCGTCCCACCGGGTCGCGCTGTTCCGCCACGGCGCGCAAGGCATCGACGATCCCGCGCAAGCGGTGATCATCCAGCCGCAGCCGGTCCATCATCGCCGGGCTCAGCCCCTTGGCGGCGCCGTAAGCCATGTCCTCGTCATTGGCGTCCAGAATGGCCTGCCGGCTTTCCCAGACGAAATGCGCCGCACTGACCAGGGCCGCATATTTGCGCTCCTGGCTGGCATAGGCGAGCTCGGCCGAAGCCGCCCGCGCCTTGCGGCCAATGTCTGTCATCAGATCGGAGAACTGCCCGTCCATCCTTCACCCTTTCATTTTGGTGAAAATATCCCACGGGGGTCCGGGGGTATGAAACCCCCGGCGGGTGGGATCATATCACCATATCGTCACGATGCACCAGGGCCGCACGCCCCTGATAGCCCAGAATCGCCTCGATCTCGCCAGAGCGGTGCCCGGCAATCGCCTTGGCCTCGACGGCGGTATAACGCACCAGACCCTTGCCCAAGACAACCCCCTCGGGCGAGACGATCGCCACCGGGTCGCCACGGCCGAAACTGCCGGTGACCGCGGTCACCCCCGCCGGCAGCAGGCTTTTGCCCTGCGCCATGGCCGTCACGGCGCCGGCGTCGAGCTTCAGTTCGCCGCGCGGTTTCATCGCGTTGATCCAGCGCTTGCGCGCCGCCTGCGGGTCGCTGATCGCGACAAACCAGGTCCGGTTCGCGCCATTGGCCAGCGCAGACAGCGGCCGCAGGGTCGAGCCTTCCATGATCGCCATGGCACAGCCCCCCGCCACCGCGGTCTTGGCGGCCAGAAGCTTGGTCTTCATGCCGCCTTTCGACAGGCCGGAAATCGGGTCGCCCGCCATCGCCTCGATCTCGGGCGTGATCTTCTGGACCAGATCAAAGCGCTGCGCGGTCGGGTCTTCCTTCGGGTTGGCCGAATAGAACCCGTCCACATCCGAGAGAAGGATCAGCATATCCGCCCCCGCCGTCACCGCGATCTGCGCGGCCAGGCGGTCGTTGTCGCCAAAGCGGATTTCATCCGTCGCCACGGTGTCGTTTTCATTGACGATCGGCACCACGCCAAGGCCCAGCAGCGTTTCCATCGTGGCGCGCGAGTTCAGGTAGCGCCGCCGATCCTCGGTATCTTCCAAGGTCACCAGAACCTGCCCGGTGATGATGCCATGCGGCGCCAGCACTTCCTCGTAAGCCCGCGCCAGCCGGATCTGCCCGACCGCCGCTGCGGCCTGGCTTTGCTCCAGCGTCAGGGGCCCGTTCCCCAGCCCCAGCACCTTGCGCCCCAGGGCGATGGAGCCGGAGGAGACCAGCACCACCTGCGTGCCGCGCACCTTGGCCTCGGCCACATCCATCGCCAGCGCCGAAAGCCAGCCCTGCCGCAAACCCTTCGCATCCACCAGAAGGGCGGAGCCGATCTTCACCACCAGACGGCGGGCCGTCCTGATATCGGGGGCGGAAATATGGCTCAGGGCCGCCACGGCTGCACCTCTTCAGGCTTGGCATTGCCGGCCTTGATGCGGGCGTGGATCTCGCGCAGCACGTCTTGCAGGCCACGACCCGCGACGCCGGAAATCACATGGACCTCGCCCCCGCTGGCCTTTTCCAGGGCGCGGCGGCGGTCGCTGATCTGCTTGGCGTCCATCGCATCGACCTTGTTCAGCGCCAGAATCCGCGGCTTGTCGCCAAGCACTTCAGAATAGGCCTCAAGCTCGTGAACGATCGTGCGGTAATCCTTGGTGATGGTGGAAGAGGTGCCATCGACCAGATGCAGCAGGACCTTGCAGCGCTCGACATGGGCGAGGAACTGCATGCCAAGGCCACGGCCTTCCGAGGCACCTTCGATCAGGCCGGGGATATCGGCCATGACGAATTCCGACCCATCGACGCCCACGACGCCGAGGTTGGGCACCAGCGTGGTGAAGGGATAATCCGCAATCTTCGGCCGCGCGTTCGACACGGCGGCGAGGAAGGTCGACTTGCCGGCATTGGGCAGACCAAGCAGACCCGCATCCGCGATCAGCTTCAGCCGCAGCCAGATGGTGCGCTCGACACCCTCTTGCCCCGGGTTGGCGCGGGCTGGCGCGCGGTTGGTCGAGGATTTGAAGCGCAGGTTGCCCCAGCCGCCATTGCCGCCTTCGGCCAGACAAACGCGCTGGCCGGGGATGGTCAGGTCGGCCAGGACCGTCTCTTCGTCCTCGTCCAGAATCTCGGTGCCCAAGGGCACGCGCATCACCATGTCTTCACCGGTCTTGCCGGTTTTCTGGCTGCCCATGCCGGGCTGGCCGGACTTGGCGAAGAAGTGCTGTTGGTAGCGATAGTCGATCAGGGTGTTCAGCCCCTCGACCGCCTCGGCCCAGACCGAGCCGCCATGACCGCCATCGCCGCCATCCGGGCCGCCGTATTCCACATATTTGTCGCGCCGGAAGGACACGCAGCCCGCACCGCCGCCGCCGGAGCGGATGAATACTTTGGTGAGGTCGAGAAACTTCATGGGCGAAAAACCGATATGAGGGGACGCATCAGCCGATAGACCCAAGAAACCAAAGGTGCAAGCCTTCTGCTGCATCCAGACAGCGCCACGCGCCGGGATAAGCTTGCCCAAAGCCGAAGGCAGGGGGCAAGCGGCGGTAGATGGGGGTCTTCGCGCCCTATTTCAACCCCGGCTTCGGTGCAGCCCCGCACAGAGATGGCGCCGCCCGGGGCCGTTGTGGCCGCAGGCCCGTTCTTCCACTGAATGGGAGAAATGCCTTGAAAGGGAAACCACATGCCGACGATCTCTGTCTTTGAACCCTATGCGATGGGCCCGCACAAACTGGCCAACCGGTTCGTGATGAACCCGATGACGCGCTGCCGCGCCGATGCCGATGGCGTGCCGACTGCCATCATGGCGACCTATTACGGCCAGCGCGCATCGGCCGGTCTGATCGTGACCGAGGGGATTTCGCCCTCGCCCGACGGGCGCGGCTATGCCCGCCAGCCCGGCCTTTGGACCGATGCGCAGATTGCCGGCTGGTCCGCCGTCACCGGTGCCGTCAAAGCTGCGGGCGGCACGATCTTCGCCCAGGTGATGCACACCGGCCGGGTGAGCCACCCTGCCAACATGCCCGCCGGCGCCCGCATCGTAGCCCCGAGCGCCGTTGCGCTGGCGGGCCAGATGTACACCGACTCGCTCGGCATGCAGGACTATCCGGTTCCGGCCGAAATGACCGCAGCCGACATCGCCCAGGCCAAGGCCGAGTTCGTCACCGGCGCGAAGAACGCGATCGCGGCGGGCTTTGACGGGATCGAGCTGCATGGCGCCAATGGCTATCTGCTGGAGCAATTCCTCAGCCCGCTGACCAACCTGCGCAGCGACGGCTACGGCGGCTCGGTCGCCAACCGGATCAAGTTCGTGGTCGAAGTGGCGCAAGCGGTGGCGGCTGCCATCGGCGCCGACCGGGTCGGCATCCGGCTCTCGCCCTATGGCATGGCCTCGGGCATGGCGCCCTATCCGGAGCTGGACGAAACCTATCTGGCGCTGGTCAAGGCGCTGGATGAGGTCGGTCTGGTCTATCTGCATGTCGTCGATCACGCCGCGATGGGCAATCCGCCGATCCCGGCGGACTTCCTGACCGCTCTGCACAAAGCCTGGTCGCGCACCTTCTTCATCGGCGGCAGCTTCGATCTCGCCTCGGGGCAGGACGCCGTGAACGCCGGCAAGACCGATCTGGTCGGCATCGGCCGCGCCTTCATCGCGAACCCTGACCTTGTGGCGCGGTTCAAGGCCGGCAAGCCGCTCGCTGCAGCCAATGCCGATACGTTCTACACCCCCGGTGCTAACGGCTACACCGACTACGCGGTGGCCTGAGCCACTTCCTTCAAGGCTTGGCTGATCGCGAAGGCCCCGTGGCATTGCCCCGGGGCCTTTTGCGTCAGGCCGACAGGGCCTCGAACAGGCGGGCCACGGCCTCGGCCCCGGGGTCGACATGGCCTTCCAGATTGCCCGCGTTGACATAGGCCGCGCGTCCCGCCTTGGCTTTGCGCAGGGTCGCGGTGTGATCCGCCCCCTTGCGCGCCGCAGCGGTGGCGGCCGGCAGCCCTTGGTCCAGCGCCTCCAACGCCGGTTGCAGCGCGTCGATCATGGTGCGGTCGCCGAGCCTTGCGCCGCCAATCTCCTGCATCCGGTCCAGCCCGGCGCGCAGCGCGTCGCGCATCGTCAACCCACTCGACGCCGCATCCCCTGCCGCCGCAAAGAAGATCGCCAGCAGCACGCCCGAGGAACCGCCCATGGTCTGGCTCAGTTCAAGCCCGATGGCGCGGTAGAGCTGGGTGTGATCGGCCAAAGGCAGATGATCCATCGCGCCGATCAGGGCCCGCGCCGCGCCAGCCAGAGTGGAGCCGGTGTCGCCGTCGCCCGACTTCGCATCCAGCGCGTTCAGATCCGCCTCCATCCCGATCAGCACCTCGCAGCACCGGGTCAGGAAGGCCCGCGTCGGCGCATGGGCCGAGGGGATCGGCCGGATCGGCGTCAAGCCATCCGGCAGGGCCAGAAGCGCCGGCGCCGTCATCGCATGGCACCCCGGCCAGGCGGCCAGCGGGGTTTCCGCCTGCAATGCCACCTCATCCTGCGGGGTCAGCGGGTAGACCGAGATCGACACCCCCCGCATGTCCAGCGAAGTCATCATCGCGGCAGGCCCCACCATCAGCTTGATCCGCGGGCCCAGGCTGGACCGCGCCAGTTCATAGGCCAGCACCGACATTTCCAGGACCGAGGTGCCGCCAAGGTTGTTCAGCAGGGCAACATGCGGCCCCTGCCCCATCGCGGGGGCCAGCTTTTCCACCATCGCCGCCACGGCCTGTTCGGCTCCGGTGAAGCTGACCTGCTCCACCCCCGGTTCGCCGTGGATGCCAAGGCCCAATTCGGCCATGCCGGGAGCGATGCGGCTTTCCTTGGCCGAGCCGGGCACGGTGCAGGTGTCCAGCGACATGCCGATGGATTTGGTGCCGGCGATCACCCGCTCCGCCGCCTCGGTCACGGCGGCAAGGTCGGCACCGGATTCGGCCAGATGGCCGGCGATCTTGTGGACAAAGAGCGTGCCCGCCACGCCGCGCGCCTGCGGCAGGTCGGGAAGCGCGATGTCGTCATCGACGATCACCATGCTGACCTTGCGGCCAAAGGCCCGCGCCCGCTCGGCCGCAAGGCCGAAGTTCAGCCGGTCGCCGGTATAGTTCTTGACGATCAGGAGACAGCCCGCAGGCCCCGTCACCGCCAGAATCCCCGCCAGCACCGCATCGACCGAAGGCGAGGCGAAGACATCGCCGCAGACCGCCGCCGTCAGCATGCCGGGGCCGACAAAGCCCGCATGGGCCGGCTCATGCCCCGACCCACCGCCCGAGACCAGCGCCACCCGCGACTTGTCCCAGTCGGCCCGCACCACGACGCGGATATGCGGAAAGCCATCCAGCCGCGCCAGCTTGCCGCCGGAGGCCATGATCACCCCGTCAATCGCCTCGGTGACGATATTCTCACGTTTGTTCATGAATTGAGTCATGTGGTCCTCCCTCAGGCAATGCGTGCGCCGGTGGCGTCGAAGTAGAACGGCCGTTCCGGCTGGATCTTCACGATGTCGCCGGCGCGCAAGGGCGTGTGGGCATGGGTCACCGTGATCAGGTCATGGGTCTTGAAGGTCAGATGCAGACGGGTCTGGTCGCCCAGATGCTCCACCCGTTTGACAAGACTGTCCTGCCCTTCGCCCTGATGGATCTGTTCGGGGCGCAGGCCGATATGGGTGGCGCCGGAGGGGGCGCCGCCGAAGACATCGGCGGGCAGGATGTTGATGCGCGGCTGGCCAAGGCGGCTTGCCGCGTAGATACTCACCGGCTGTTCGTAAATCTCGCGCGGGGTGCCGAATTGCACCAGACGGCCATGGTCCAAGACGCCGACATGGGTCGCCATCGTCATCGCCTCGATCTGGTCATGGGTGACATAAAGGAAGGTGGCGCCCAGATTGGCCTGGATGTTCTTCAACTCCACCCTAAGGTCCGCCCGCAGCTTGGCATCCAGCGAGCTGAGCGGCTCGTCCATCAGATAGACCGAAGGATTGCGCACAAGGGCTCGGCCGATGGACACGCGCTGCATCTCCCCCCCGGACAGCGCGGTCGCCTTGTTGTCCAGCTTGTGGGAGATCTGCAGGATATCCGCCACTTCGGCCACCTTGCGGGCGATCTCGGCCTTGGGAGTCTTCAAAAGCGGCGATTTCAGCGGGAATTCCATATTCTCGCGCACGGTCAGATGCGGATAAAGCGAGTATTGCTGGAAGACCATCGCCACATTGCGCTGCGCCGGGGTCAGGCCCGCCATCGGCTGGCCGCCGATCAAGACCTGGCCCGCATCGGGTTTGTCGAGGCCGGAGGTCATCCGCAGCATCGTGGTCTTGCCCGCGCCCGTCGGCCCGAGCAACACCACGAAAGAGCCATCCGGGATCGTCATCGAGACATCTTCCAGCGCGATCTGGTTGCCGAAGCGCTTGGAGACGTTCTGTAAAATCACCTCAGCCATGGTTCAGCACCCTTTGATTGGCGACCGACAGCAAGGCGCGGCCTTCGGGGTTGAATAGCGTGATGGAGCGGGGATCCAGGCGCAGCCCCGTCGTCGCACCCACCCGTACCGGAGTTTCTGAACCGATCCGGGCCTTGACCGTGCCATGTTCGGTGTCCAGCGTGACGATCTGCGTGGTGCCGAGATATTCGCTGGCGAGAATCCGGCCCCGGGTCGGCGCCGTGTCGTCCAAATGCACATTCTCGGGCCGCACGCCGAGGATCAGCGCGCCGCTGGCCCCGTCGAGCATCTCGGGAATTGCGATCTCGTGCCCCGAAAGGCTGACCGAAGTTGCGCCATGCCCGACCATGCCATCAAAGCGCAGGAAGTTCATCGGCGGCGAGCCGATGAAATTGGCGACGAAGGTCGTGGCGGGCCAGTCGTAAATCTCCTGTGGGCGGCCGAATTGTTCGACGACGCCGTGGTTCATCACCACGATCTTGTCGCCCATCTGCATCGCCTCCAGCTGGTCATGAGTCACATAGACCGTGGTGGCGTGCATCCGGTCGTGCAGGGCGCGCAGTTCCTCGGCCATATGCTCGCGAAACTCGGCATCCAAGGCGCCCAGGGGCTCGTCCATCAGGAAGCAGGCGGGATTACGAACGATCGCTCGTCCAAGCGCCACGCGCTGGCGGTCGCCGCCCGACAGGCCGCCCACCGGGCGGTCGAGCAGCGCCTCGATCCCGAGGATGCGGGCCACTTCCTCGACCTTGGCCTTGACCTGGGGCTTGGGCATGCCCTGGCTGACCAGCGGGTAGGAGATGTTCTTCCTCACATTCATATGCGGGTAAAGCGCGAACATCTGGAAGACGAAGGCGATGTCGCGTTGGCTGGCGGGCTTTTGGGAGACCTCCTCGCCGTTGATGTAGATCTCGCCTGAAGTGGGCAGTTCAAGGCCTGCGATCATGCGCAAGGTCGTGGTCTTGCCGCAGCCCGAGGGCCCGAGCAGCATGAAGAATTCGCCGTCCTCGATGGTGAACGAAGACGATTGCACCGCTGTGAAGGCGCCGAATTCCTTGCGGATGTTCTTGATGACGATCTGGGCCACCGCTTACTCCGGGAAATGGCTGACGATGATGAACATGACGGTGCCCACCAAGGTGACGAGGAAGGAATAGGTGAAGAGCACCAGGGCGAAGGGCTGCATCAGCATGACGACGCCAAGGGCGATCAGGATGGTCGCCAGCATCTCCCAGGGGCCGCGGCGCAGGTGGAGAAGGCCGTTGAAGAAGGCACTCATTTGCGAACCGCTCCGAAGGTGATGCCGCGCAGAAGGTGTTTCCGCAGCATGATGGTGAAGATCATGATCGGCAGCAGGAACAGGGTGGCGCCTGCCGCCACGGCGGGCCAGTCCTTGCCGCCGGTGCCGATGATCGTGGGGATGAAGGGCGGGGCGGTCTGCGCCTCGCCGCTCGTCAGCAGCACGGCGAAGGCATATTCGTTCCAGGCGAAGATCAGGCAGAAGATCGCGGTGGAGGCGATGCCGGTGGCGGCCTGCGGCAGCACGACTTTGTAAAAGGCCTGAAACCGCGTGTAGCCGTCGATCAGGGCTGCCTCTTCGTATTCGATCGGGATCTCGTCGATGAAACCCTTCAAGAGCCAGACCGAGAGCGACAGGTTCACCGCGGTGTAAAGGAAGATCATGCCAAGGTGCGTGTCGTTCAGGCCAAGCTCCCGGTACATCAGGAAAATCGGGATGGCGACGGCGATGGGCGGCATCATCCGGGTGGAGAGGATGAAGAACAGAAGGTCGTCCTTGAGCGGCACCTTGAAGCGGCTGAAGGCATAGGCGGCGATGGTCCCCAGAAACACGCTCAGGAAGGTCGAACCGAAGCCGATGATGACCGAGTTCAGGAAGCGCTGGCCGTAGCGAGAAGGCCCGGTGATCACCATGTCGTATTGCCGCACGATCGTATCGTACCAGGTGGTAGGCGGGCCGAGGGCGGCGAGATCCTCTGGCGTCACCCGGCTGCGCGAGGTGAAGAGGTTCACATAGCCTTCCAGCGTTGGCGAGAAGAAGACTTTGGGCGGGTAGGCGATCGAATCCGAGGGCGATTTGAAGCCGGTGGCGATGATCCAGACCAGGGGCAGCAGGGTGACCAGAGCGTAGAGGATGACCAGGCTGCCGGCGATCCACTTTTGCCTTTTGGAGGGTTCGGTGATGGAAAAGCTCATCTGTCTTTCACCTTGTTCAGCGCCTTGACGTAGATCGAGGCGAGGCCGAAGACCGTCACGAAAAGGATCACCGCATAGGCCGAGGCATAGCCGGTGCGCCACTTTTCAAACGCCTCGCGTTTCAGATCGATCGAGGTCAGCTGCGTGGTGGCCCCGGGGCCGCCGCCGGTCAGCTGCACGACCAGGTCGAACATCTTGAAATTCTCGATGCCGCGGAACAGGACGGCGAGCATCAGGAAGGGCAGGACCATGGGAATGGTGATGGTCCAGAACTGCCGCCATTTCGAGGCGCGGTCGCATTCGGCGGCCTCGTAGATGCTCGGCGGAATCGAACGCAGGCCCGCCAGACAAATCAGCATCACGAAGGGCGTCCACATCCAGGTGTCCACGATGACGATGGCCCAGGGCGCCAGAGGCACTTCGCCGATCATCGAGAAGCTGGACGGGTCCGCTCCGGTGAAGAAGGCCACGACATAGTTGAAGAGCCCGATCTGCGGTTGGTAGAGGAAGGTCCAGAAATTGCCGACCACGGCGGGCGACAGCATCATCGGCAGCACGATCAGCGTGGTCCAGAGATCGTTGCCGCGGAATTTCTTGTTGATCAGGTAAGCCAGAGTGAAGCCGATCACCACCTGCAACAGGATCGTCCAGATCAGGAAATGCGCCGTGGCTTGCAAGGAGGCCCAGGTGTCGGGATTGGTCAGGATCTTGCGGTAATTCTCGATGCCGATGAAATGCACCGGGTTGTTCGGCCGGTTGGTGCGAAAATCGGTGAGAGACAGGCGGATCGTCCAGATCAGCGGGAAGATATTGACCGCCAGCAGCAGGAAGATCGTGGGGGCGACGAAGACCCAGGCGATGGCCCGGTCAGACAGGCCCCGGACCTTGTGGGCAAGCCGGGACGGTGTGGCCTCGGCAATGCGATGAGCCATGTTTTCGGACATGATGTGGGGTTCCAGAGGGCGGATTCGACGAAGGAAGGATGCGCGAGGCCCGGTTGGCCCTCAAGAGCCTCGCGCTTATTGCCCGTGGGGAGAGGAGACGGGCAAATCCGGGGTCAGTACTTGCCTTCTTCCTCGAAGGTGGCGTGCCAATCCTTGACGATGCCATCCAGCGCCTCTTTGGCGGTGCCATGGCCAGCCACGACATAGTCATGGAAGTACTTCTGCGAGGCCTGCATCAGCGTCGCGTAGCTGGGTTCAGCCCAGAAGTCCTTCACGATCGCCATGCTGTCCAGGAAGGTCTGCGCATAGGGCTGCGAGGTCGCAAAGCCCGGGTCTTCCACCACGGCCTTCAGCGCCGAATAGCCGCCGAGCTTCCACCACTTGGCCTGCACATCCTTTTGCGCGAACCACTTGATGTAGGAGAGAGCCGCGTCCTTCTTCTCCGACGTGGCCACGACCGAGATGCCCTGCCCGCCAAGCTGGGCGAACTGGTCGCCGTCGGGGCCGGCCGGATTGGCGAAATAGCCGGTCTTGTCGCCGCCGACCGCCGCATCGGTGTTGAAGCCGGGCCAGGTGAAGGCAAAGTTCATCGCCATCGCGACCTGACCGGATTTATAGGCATCGACGCCCTCGCCCATGTAGGCATTGGACATGCCGGGCGGCGAGCAGCAGTCGTAAAGCGCCTTGTAGAACTCCAGCCCTTTCACGGCCTTGTCGGAGTTCACGTAGCCTTCCATGTCATAGGGCTTGTCGGGGTTGTCGTATTTGAAGCCGAAGGAATAAAGCACATCCATGGCCCCCATCGTGATGCCTTCGGAACCGCGCTCGGTGTAGATATAGGCGCCGTAGACCTTCTTGCCGTCTTCCTCACGGCCGTTGAAGAATTCGGCGATGTCCTTCAGCTCGGCAAAGGTTTTCGGCGGGGCGAGGTCGCGGCCGTATTTGGCCTTGTACTCTTCCTGGTTCTTGGGTTCCGCGAACCAGTCCTTGCGGTAGGTCCAGCCCACCACGTCGCCAAAGGCCGGCAGCGCCCAGTAGTTCGGCGTGTTCTTCGGCCATTCGGCATAGCCCACCACGGTGGCGGGGATGAAGTCGTCCATCTTGATGCCGTTGGCGTCGAAGAAGTCGTTCAGCTTCACATATTGGTTGTTTTCGGCGGCGCCCCCGATCCACTGGCTGTCGCCGATCATCAGGTCGCAAAGCTTCCCGCCCGAGTTCAGCTCGTTCAGGAAACGGTCGGCAAAGCTGGTCCACGGCACGAATTCGAAATGCATCTTGTTGCCGGATTGCGCTTCGTAATCCTTGCTCAGTTCGACCAGGGCGTTGGCCGGGTCCCAGGCTGCCCAGCACAGGGTCAGATCCTCGGCCTTGGCCGCGCCCATGGATGCAGCGACCGCCACGGCCGCCGACGTGATCAACAGTCTCGCTTTCATTTTTGATTCCTCCCGGTTCAAGGCCCCGGCCTCCTCGCCGCGACTCTTTGCCCTTCTTGACGGTAGATGAGGTACGCACCTCATGGCAAGCGATTTTTGAGGTACGCACCTCAATTCTATTGCCTCGCCCGGGGAATTCGGGGAAAAGAGGGGAAAGGAGACCGGCATGCGACCGACGACGAAGGATCTGGCCAAAGCGGCAGGCGTCAGCCTTGCGACCGTGGACCGGGTCCTGAACGACCGGATCGGCGTGCGCGAAGACACGGTCAGGCGGGTGACCGAGGCCATTGAGAAGATTGGCTTTATCCGCAATCTGTCTGCCGCCAACCTCGCCCGGTCGAAAAGCTATCGCTTCGTGTTTTTGCTGCCGCGCTCGGGCGATCAGTTCCTGTCAGCCCTGATCGACCGCATCGACGAGGCCAATCTGGCCTTCGCCGCCGAGGCGACACGGGCCGAGGTCGTCCAGATCCACGAAAGCGACCCGCACCAGATTGCGAACTTTCTGGAGGGGCTGGACCCCACCGCGCTGGACGGTGTGGCGATCATGGCCCCCGAATCGCCCCAGGTCCGCGACGCCAAGGCGCGGCTGGGTCAGCGCGGCGTCGAAGCGGTTTCGTTCATCTCGGGCCAGATCACCGCGGATGAGGATTTCGTCGGCATCGACAACCACGCCGCAGGCGCCACGGCGGGCCGCCTGATGGGGCGGTTTTCGGGGCAAGCGCCGGGCAAGATCCTCGTGGTCGCCGAGACCATGCATGCGCGCGACAGCCTGGAACGCCGCCTCGGCTTTGACGAGGTGATCAACGCCGACTACCCGCATCTGACCGTTCTGCCCTCGCTCGAAACAAGGGGCGAGGCGGAGCGGACCGACCGCATCATCCGCACCACCTTTGCCCGCAACCCCGACATTTCCGGCATCTATATCCTCAGCTCCGAAGCCCGCCTGCCGTTGGAGACGGTGACCCAGATCACCGATGGCGGGCGTCCGGTGATCATCGCCCACGAACGCACCCAGTTCACCGAGGCGGCCCTGCTGTCGCGCCGGATCGACGCCCTGATCACCCAGGACCCCGGCCATCTGGTGCGCAGCGCCATCCGCATCCTGCGCGCCCGCTGCGACCGGCGCGAGGTTCTGGCCAGCCAGGAAAAGATCCGGATCGAGATCCTGATCGCCGAGAACCTATAGCGCGACCAGATGACCGCCGCCGATATCGGTCAGTAGCAGGCGCTTCGGCCCCTGCCCCAGGGCATGCACCGGGCTTGGCACTTCGCCCGCCAGACGCGGCACAGGGGGCCGGACATGGCTGGGGTCAGGCACCGGAACCGCCGCGATCAGGCGGTTGGTATAGGGGTGCTGCGGGTTGCCGAAGACTTGCGCCCTTGTCCCAGTCTCGACGATCTGGCCAAGGTACATGACCGCGACCCGGTCCGAGATATTCTCCACCACTGCCATGTCGTGGCTGATGAACAGGTAAGCGATGCCGAACTCCTGCTGCAGCGCGCGCAACAGGTCCAGCACGCGGGCCTGCACCGAAACATCCAAGGCCGAGACGCTTTCATCGGCGATCACCAGCTGCGGGTTCAGGGCCAAAGCCCGCGCAATGCAGATGCGCTGGCGCTGCCCGCCGGAAAACTCATGCGGGTAGCGGTCGAGCTGGTCGGGCGACAGACCCACTCGGGCGAACAACTCCGCCGCTTT
Organism: Rhodobacter sp. P2_H5; assembly: GCF_056403335.1. Classification (NCBI taxonomy): domain Bacteria; kingdom Pseudomonadati; phylum Pseudomonadota; class Alphaproteobacteria; order Rhodobacterales; genus Rhodobacter; species Rhodobacter sp. P2_H5. The sequence goes on from NZ_JBFUFS010000022.1 coordinate 33,961, forward strand.
GGCCCGGCGCGAGGTCGCATCGCCGATCCCGTGGATCAGCAGAGGTTCCGCGACAAGATCCGCTACCCGCATCCTGGGGTCGAGCGCGGCCGCCGGGTCCTGAAACACCATCTGCACCTGCCGCCGCAGCGCCTTCTTTCCCGCCGTATCAAGGTCTGACAGGGCCAGCCCGCCGACCTCGATCCGGCCCTGATGCGGGACGAGGCCGACCACGGCCTTGGCAATCGTCGACTTGCCGCACCCGGATTCGCCGACCAGCGCAAAGGTCTCGCCCTTGCGGATGGTCAGACTGACCTGCTCTACCGCATGGACCTGATGCGTCACGCGGCCCAGAAGGCCACCGCGCAGGGGAAAGCGGACGGAAACGTCAGTCAGCCGCGCCACCACCTCGCCTTGCGGTTCGGGGCGGGCGGTGGCGCTGCCCATGCGCGGCACGGCAGAAAGGAGGGCTTGCGTATAGGCTTCGCGCGGGCGGTGGAAGAGGTCTTCGGTTGCGGCCTCCTCCACCACGGCGCCGTTCTGCATGACGATCACCCGATCGGCCATTTCGGCCACCACGCCCATGTCATGGGTGATGAGGATGATCGCGGTGCCAAGCTCCCTTTGCAGATCGCGCAGCAGGTCCAGAACCTCGCGCTGCACGGTGACATCCAGCGCGGTGGTGGGTTCATCCGCGATCAGCACCTCGGGCCGCAGCGCCAGCGCCATAGCGATCATCACGCGCTGGCGCATGCCCCCGGACAATTCATGCGGGAACTGGGTCATGCGGCGTTCGGGTTGCGATAGACGGACGGCGCGCAAGGCCTCCAAGGCGCGCGCCCGCGCTTTCGCGCGCGAGAGGGGCGCGTGGGCGCGAATCGCCTCGATCACCTGATCGCCCACCGACATGACGGGGTTGAGCGAGGTCATCGGCTCCTGAAAGATCATCGCGATGCGGTCGCCGCGACAGGCGCGCATCTGATGTTCGGGCAGTTTGGTCAGGTCCGTGGACCCGAGCCGCACCGCACCGCCGCTGACGCCCACATTCGGCGGCAAAAGCCCCATGATGGCGAGCGAGGTGATCGACTTGCCCGACCCGCTTTCCCCCGCAATCGCAAGGGTTTGCCCCTTGTGCAGCGTGAAGGACAGATCGCGCACCAAGGGCCGAGCCCCGGCTTCGGTGGCGACCGAAACCGTCAGCCCCTCCACCGTCAGCACGGGGGCTTCCGGGGCCGTTTCGGCCCCGGAGATCGGCAAGATTGCCGTCATTCGAACACGCAGCGCGGGAAGTAGAAGGAGACGACCCAGTTCGGCATGTCGACAATCTCGGATATCCTGAGGTCGCCACAGGTCGAGACCAGCATATAGGCGTCCACCGCCGCCATGCCGCGCGTGGCGCAAAGGAAGTCGACCATGCCCGCAACCGCATCGCGCGCGGCGCTCATCAGGTCGGGGCCGATGCCGGTGGTAACCTCATAGCCCTTGGCGTCCAGATGGCGCGTCACCGGCCCGGGCGTGGTGAAGCGCGGGGTCTTCAGCGGGTAGTTCTTCACCAGATCAAGGGTCAGGACCACATCCATCGGGCTTTCGATGGCGGTGCCGCAAACCTCGCCATCACCTTGCGCGGCATGGGTGTCGCCCACGCTGAAGAGGGCGCCCGCCACCTCGATCGGCAGGTAGAGCGTGGTGCCGGCATTGAGGTCGCGGATGTCGAGGTTGCCGCCGACGCGCCGGGGCGGGACGACCGAGTGCAGGCCGGGTTCGGCCAAAGCATTGCCGATGGTGCCGGCAAAGGGCTTCAGGGGAACGCGGGCTTCCTTGCCGTACACCGCCGGGCCCATCTGGCCGGGATCATAGCTCCAGACATGCAGGGCCGGGTCGGTGAACTGGTCGGCGAGCAGGCCAAAGCCCGGGATATTCGCCGTCCAGCCAAAGCCGCGCCCCTCGAAGACACGAGGGGCAAAGCTCTCGATGGTGACCTTCAGCACGTCGCCCGGCTCGGCGCCTTCGACGAAGATCGGGCCGGAGACCGGGTTGATCTTGCCGAAATCGAGGGCGCTGACGTCAGCCACGGTCGACTGCGGGCCAAGCTGGCCCGCAGAACTGTCATTGCAGTGAAAGAGGATCGTGGCGCCGGGTTCGACCCGCGCAGCCGGGGCAAAGGCATTGTCCCAGCCGAAGTGATGCTGCGCGCCGTGGATCGTGTAGTTGCAGGCTTTGCACATGATGGTTCACTTCACATAGATGTAGTCGAAGTTGATCGGCGTCGCGACCGGATCGGCGTAAAGCGCATTGGCGCCGCCCAGTCGGGGCGCATGCATGGTATAGCGGCTTTCGTTGAACACCGGAATCCAGGGCGCATCGGCCATGACCTTGCCCATGATCGTGGACCAGGCTTTCATCCGCGCCTCGGTCTGCTCGGGGGCGGTCATCGCATCGGCCTTGGTCGACTCGGCATCGAGATCCTTGTTGCAGTAATGCGCCCAGTTCCAGCCGCCCGGCCCGCCCGATTGGCAGGACAGGATCGGACCGTAAAAGTCGGACGGATCGGGGAAGTCCGCCGCCCAGGCCATGCCGCCGGACCAGATCATCGGCGCCGAGGTGGGCTCGCCCCCAGCCTGGATGACATTGGCCTGCGCCAAGGACTGGATCGAGGCCTTCACGCCGATCTTGGACAGATCCTGCTGGATGGCTTGGGCAATCCGCGGGTTGGGGTCGGTGTTGTAGACAAACAGTTCGGTCTCGAACCCATCCGGGAAGCCTGCCTTGGCCAGCAGGGCCTTGGCGGCGTCGGGGTCATAGGCATAGCCTTTGAAATCAGGGTCATAGCCGGGCATGCCGGGCGGCAGCACCTGCCCTGTCGGCTTGGCGCGGCCATTGATGATCTGCGTCACGCGCTCCTTGTTGATCGCCATGTTGAGCGCCTGCCGCACCTCCAGCTTGTCGAAGGGCGCGACGTTCAGGTTCATCGTGATATAGCCGGTCTGCAGGCTGGCCTGGCTGACGACCAGCGCCGCCTGCGCCGGGTCGGCCATCACTTCGGTGAACTTGGCCGGCGGGATGCCGTCGCCGGCGATGTCGATCTCGCCCTTCTGCAGGCGCAGAAGCGCCACGACAGGCTCTTGCCCGACCTGGAAGGTGATCTTGTCCAGATAGGGTTCACCCTTGCGCCAGTAATCGGCGTTGCGTTCGAAGGTGATGCTTTGCCCCAGCGTCCAGTCGGTCATCTTGAAGGCCCCGGTGCCGACCGGATGCTTGCCGAAATCGGCGCCCGAAGCCTCCACCGCCTCTTTCGGCACGATGTAGGAGAAGTTCAGCGCCATGACCTGCAGGAAGGTCGCATCGGGGCGGTTCAGGGTGATCGCCACGGTCAGGGGATCGACGACCTTGACGCCTTCAAGCCCAGTGGCCGAGCCATCGGCCATCTTCTCATAGCCGAGGATCGAGGCGAAAAAGCCCGCGCCGGGGGATTGGGTTTTCGGATTGGTCACGCGGTCCAGCGAGTATTTCACATCCTCCGCCGTCATCTCACGCCCGTTGGTGAACTTGACCCCTTTGCGCAGGTGGAAGGTAAAGGTCATGCCGTCTTTCGAGACGTCATAGCTTTCGGCCAGACCGGGGCGCAGCGTGGTGGTGCCGGGGACATAATCCATCAACCCATCGAACAGCGACTTGATCATCGACCAGTTCTGCCAGTCATAGCCGATCGCCGGGTCCAGCGTGGCCACGTCGTCGTGGTAGGTGACGGTGATCTCGCCGCCCTGTTTGGCCGCGGGGTCGGGCGTGTAGTCTTGCGCCAGGGCGGGCATGGCACAGGCCAGCACGAGGGCGGTGGAGGCGAGCAGGTTTTTCATGGTCTCTCCTGTTGGTTTTATCGGATCTTGATTCTGGGGTCGATGAAGGGCGTGATGAGGTCGGCCAGAAGGTTGCCCAAGACGATGGCCACGGCGGAAACGAGGGTCACCGCCATGATGATCGGAATGTCGATGCGCTGGATCGCCTGCCAGGCCAGCTGCCCGATGCCGGGCCAGGCGAAGACGCTTTCCACCACGACCACGCCGCCCATGAAGACGCCGATGTCGATGCCGATCATCGCGATCACCGGCAGGATGGCGTTGGGCAAGGCGTGGCGCAGCACGACGCGGGCGCGGGTCAGGCCCTTGGCGCGGGCGGTGCGGATGAAATCGGCGGCCAGAACCTCGACCATCGAAGAGCGCATCATGCGGGCGTACCAGCCCGAGCCGAGGATGCCGAGGGTGATCGCCGGCAGCACCAGATGCCGGAAGGTGCCGTAGCCGCCGACCGGAAACCAGCTCAGATGCACGGCAAAGACGTAGAGGAGCAGCAGGCTGACCACGAATTGCGGGGCCGATACCGTGACGAAAGAGGTCATCATCAGCATCTGATCCGCCAGCCGCCCCTTGGTGAGCGCGGCGACGATGCCCATGGTCAGACCCAGAACCAGCTCGCAGCAAATCCCCGCCGCCATCAGCAATAGCGTGGCGGGCAGGCGCGAGGCGATCAGTTCGGCCACCTGGGTTTTTTGCAGATAGCTGCGCCCGAAATCGCCATGCAGCAGGCCCGTCAGGTAACGGAAGAACTGGACGATGAAGGGTTGGTCGAGGCCCAGTTCGCGCCGGATGTTGGCGACGGTTTCCGGCGTGGCAGATCGGCCCGCGATCTGGCGCACCGGGTCGGCGGGCAGGACGTAAAGCAGAAAGAAGGTGATGAAGGCCACCCCCAGCAGGATCAGCGCCGACTGGATCAGGCGGCGGAAAAGGTAAGCCGCCATCTACCCGCGCCCCCTTTGCGTCGGGTCGAGAACGTCGCGCAAGGCGTCCCCGACAAGGTTGAAGGCCAGCGCCAGCAGGATGATCGCAGCACCAGGGATGAAGACCAGCCAGGGGGCCGATTGGAAATAGGTCTGGTTTTCGAAGATGATATTGCCCCAGCTGGGCGTCGGCGGCTGCACGCCCACCCCAAGGAAGGACAGCGTCGCCTCCAAAAGTACGGTGGTTGAGATGCCAAGGGTGCCCCAGACGATGATCGTCGGCAGCAGATGCGGCAGGATGTGGCGGAACAGGATGCGCCCGGTGCCCGCGCCCAAGGTCCGCTCCGCCGCGATGAAGTCGCGGGTCGCGAGAGAGGAGGTCTCGGTATAGATCACCCGAGCCGTCTGCACCCAGTTGACCAGAGCAATCACCATGGCGACGATCCAGAGCGAGGGCTGGAAGATCGCCGCAAGGCAGATCGCCAAAAGCAGCGCCGGAAAGGCCATCATCAGGTCGGTGAAACGCATCAGGACCGATCCGACCCAGCCCCGGAAATAGCCCGCCAGAAGCCCCACGATGGTGCCGATCAGCAAGGACATTCCATTGGCCACCACCCCGATGATCAGCGATGTCCGCGCACCATAGAGGATGCGCGAGAACAGATCGCGGCCCAGAAGGTCGGTGCCGAAGAGGAAGGCGCCACCCGGCGGCATCGGCGCGCCCTCCAGCGTCAGGCCGTCGAACATCTGTTCATCGGGCGCATGGGCGACAAGCCAAGGCGCCGCCAGCGCGCTGCCGATCACCAGGGCGATGACCAGAAGGCCAAGCACGGCCAGCTTGCGGCGCATCAGGCGGCGCAAGGGGCCTGCGGGGCGGCTGGGTTCAGCCACGGTTGCGGAAACCATCGGGGTCCTTTCCGGCGGCGGCGATCCGGGCCGCCGCTTCCTCCAGCGTCACGCGCCAGGCCATGGCCATCTGGCGCAGGCGGTCATAGGCCTCGGCCTCGGTGCCGCCACGCGCGGCCAGAAGGGTGACGGCGCGCACCAGGGTCTGGCGTTCATCCAGCCGCCGCCGCAGGCCCGCGATTTCAACGCTCAGCGCCGCCTGCGCGTCAAAGGCGGCGCGGGCGACCAGAAGGGTCGCATAGGCCCCATTGTCGCCCACGGGTTTGAGCATCTGGGCATGGGCCCCGGCCTCCAGCGACCATTCGATGCGGCCGGGCGCCTCTGACCCGATCAGCGCGATCATCGGCATGGGCGAGGCGCCGGGCGCCCAGGGGAATTGCGCGTCATGCCCCATGTCGGCGTCGAAGAACACGAAATCGGCGCCAAGCGCGCTCGCGTCCAGTTCGGGCCAGACTTGGGTGACGGCCAGGCCGATGGCGGTCAGCTGGCGGGTCAGGGCCTGCACGGTCGGGTGCGGGCGGTGCAGGATGATCGCCTGCGCGCCACCGAGGTTCTGGATGCGGACCGGGCGCTTCATGACACGACCCGCAAGGCCGGCGCCATCGGGTCGCGGCCGCGCGTGAGGTACGGGTCACCCGCCACGGCGCCGCGGTTCTGGATCACCCGAAACGCCCCATTCTCCACCCTTGCGATCAGCACGGGCAGGCTGGTGTGATGGGTGTCGGGGTCGATGATCCCCCCTGCCCCGTCCAACAGATCCGACAGGCCCTTCGCCTCGGGCCTTCGGGCCAAAAGCCGGGCCAGTTCGCGCACCGCGACAAAGGCCGAAGCCTCGTGCGAGGAGCCGAAGCTGCCGCCGGGCCAGGCCTGCTGGCCGCGGAAATAGGGGCCTGCGGCGACCAGCCCCTCGGCCCGGTCGCCCAGCGCGGGCAGCTCCGCCTCGGTCAGGTTGCAGGACAGGACCGGGCAGTGGGCGGGCAGGAAGGCTGCGTCCTCGGCCCCGAGCGCGCGGTGGGCCTGCATGAATTCGTAAGACGACGGGCCGATCAGCGAGTTCAGGATGAAATCCGGCCTTGTGGCGCGGATCTCCTCGATCATCCGGGCGACATCGGTCGAGCCGATCGGCAGATAGCGTTCGCCCAAGACCTGCCCGCCCGCGCTTTGCACGATCTCGCGCGCCAGGCGGTTCATCTCCCAGCCCCAGATATAGTTCGATCCGGTCAGGTAGGCGCGCTTGCCATGCGCGGGCATCACCCAGTCGAGCAGCGGCAGAAGGTGCTGGTTCGGGCAGGCATGGGTATAGACGACGTGATCGGAGGCTTCGAACCCTTCGTAAGGCACGGTGTACCAAAGGGTGCCGCCCAGCTTCTCCAGAACCGGGATCACCTCCTTGCGGCTCCACGAGGTGACACAGCCGATGACATGGCGGGCGGCGGTGTCACGCAGGATCTCGGCACAGAGTGGGCCGTAAAGGTCGATATTGCCGCCGGGGTCGCGTTCGACCGGCAGGAAGGTGACATCCAGGTCGGGGTCGGCGTTGATCCGGGCGATGGCCGAAAGGGCCCCGGCGCGGCAGGCCTCGCCGATCAGCGAATAGCTGCCCGAGCGGGAGTAGAGCAGCCCAAGTTCCACGCGACGTTTCATGCCAGACCGTCCAAAACAAAAGGCCCCGGCGCAGTCCTGAAAAGGTACTGCGCGCGGGGCCCTGATGCCACACCGGCTTTTGCCGTAAATGATGTTGTGACGCTAGCGAGCGAGGGCCTGCGGGTCAAGGCGCGGCAGGCGGTGGATGCGGCTTCGGCCCCGCCGTATGCCGCGAAAATGGGCAGAGCGCAGGTGTCAGACGATCCGGGCCAGCAGCTTTGCAACCTCGGCGGGTGTGAAGGGCTTTTCCAGCATCACGGGCGCCTCCAGCCCGACCTGCGCCGCCCTCGCCGGGCCAGAAACGGTATCGCCGGTCATCAGGACGATCTTGCCGGCAAGGTCAGGGCGCAGTTCGGCCGCCTTCAAGGCCAGTTCGGCGCCATCCATGCCCGGCATCCGCAGATCGGTGAAGACCAGATCGAAAGCCCCGGCCCCGAGCGCCTGCAAGGCCGCGGCGGAGGAGGCGCTGACCGTGGCCCGGTGGCCCGCAAGCTGCAGGATCTCCGCAAGGCTGAGCGCCACATCCGGCTCGTCATCGACAATCAGGATGTCGCGACCCGTAGGCCCCGGCAGATCGGCGCGCCCGGGCATGGCGGCAGAGGAAGCGACGGCGATCGGCAGGCGGATCTCGAAACAGGCGCCGGGCAGATCGCCCGTGCCTTTGGGGGCAAGGCTGATGCTGCCGCCATGCGCCTCGACCACATTGCGCGAGATGGAGAGGCCGATGCCGGTGCCGACCTCGACCGCCTTGGTGGTGAAATAGGCGTCGAAGATCCGGGCGCGCAGCGCCTCGGGCACGCCGGGGCCATTGTCCTGAAAGCGCAAAAGCAGGATGGCCCCGCCCTCCTGCTGTTCCACCTGCGCCGTGACCCGGATCAGACGCGGCAGGGGGATCGTGATCAGCACCTGCTGGGCATTGATGAAGAGGTTGGAAAAGACCTGCCCCATGAGATCGCGGTCCGCGTCGATCTGCGGCAGGTCTTCGGGCAGGTCCAGCACAACCTCGACCCCGGCGGAGCGCAGGCCGTAGCCGACCAGTTCCAGGGCGCCGCGGATCACCTCGGCCACATCCAGCCTTTCACGCTGCGGCGGTTTCTGCCGCGCCATGGCGAGGAAGCTTTTCACGATCCGCCCACAGCGGTTGGCGGCGGCGCGGATGCGTTCGGCCCGGGTGCGGATGTCGGGGTCCTTGGCGCGCTCGACCAGCAGCGTCGCCTGGGCCACGGCGATGGCCAGCGGGTTGTTCAGCTCATGCGCCACCCCGGCCAGCAAAGAGCCCATGGCCGAGAGCTTTTCGACCTGATGCAGGCGGTCGCGGCCCTCCTGCATCTCGCGGGCCAGACGCTTGGCCTCGGTCAGGTCGCGCAGGTGCGAGACGAAAAGCCGGCGGTCGCCCTCGGTCACCTGGGTGATGGCGAGTTCCACTGGCAGGCGGCTGCCATCCTTGCGCATCGCCTCGACCTCGATCCTGCGGCCGATCACCCGCGCCTCGCCGCTGGCGAGATAGCGCGCCATGCCGGCCTCGTGCACAGCGCGGGCTTCGGGCGGGACGATCAGATCGCCGACCCGGCGCCCGATCGCCTCGGCGGCGGTATAGCCGAAGATCGCCTCGGCCGCCGGGTTGAACTCATGCGCCACGCCCTTGTCATCCATCACCACGATGCCATCCAGCGCCGAGACGACGACCGAGCGGTACAGCGCCTCGCGTTCGGCCAGGGCAGCGACATGGGCCTCGGCCTCCTGCTCGGCGGCTTTCAGTTCGGTCAGGTCGCGGGTGAAGGTCAGATAACCCGGCAGGCTTTCGCCTGGTGCGGTGAAGGGCAGGATCGAGACCTGAAGATAGCGCCGCCCGGTGCCCTGATAGGTGATCCAGCCTTCAAAGCGGCCGATTTCGCCGCGGCGGATCGCGGGGGTGATGGACTGATACTGCCCCTCGACCTCGGGGCCGAGGATTTCGGCCACCGGATGGCCGATCACCTCCTCCGCGGTCTTGCCCATGAAGCTGAGGAATTCGCGGTTGGCGTCGCGGTAGATCAGGCCAGCATCCAGATAGACCACGCGCAAGGGCACGCCATCGACCATGGCGCGCAGCTGCACGGTCTGGGCAAAGCGCAGGCGGGCGGCCTCGGTGATGCGGTCGATCAGCGGGCGGAACGGCGCGGGCAGGTCTTCGGGCGGTCCAAGGCGGACGATCTCGGCCGAGGGTTTGGTGCCGTAATCGGCCAGGGCCACCGCCGGGATCACGAACTGGCGGTCGAGGATGGCGGCAACCGTCGCCAGCACCACGATCACCCCGGCCACCAAAAGGCCCATCGGTGCCATCCGGTCGCGGGCGCGGGCCTGCACCTCGGCGCGCGGCAGGGTCATCACCAGCCGCCACGGCGTCCCCTCGATCAGGACCGAGGCAACGTAAAGGCTGCCGCGCGGCAGGAAACTTCCGCCGGTGTCGGAGAGATCCGCCGTCTGCATCAGGCCTTGCGCCGCAACAGGCCCCGTGGCGGAAGGGTCAAAGCCATCCGGCGTGGCCACCAGATTATCCGCCTGATCCACTACCGCGACCTTGGCCGAAACCACCGGAAACCCGCCCAGCATCTGCGACAGGTAAGACAGCAGCACATCCGCCCCGACGATGCCGCGAAACTGGCCCTTGACCCAGACCGGCGCGCCGCGCGTCACCATGAGGCCGGTGCCCCCGGCATCCAGATAGACCGGCGACCAATAGGCCTTGCGCTCGGGGTTGGCCGCAGGCTCGGCCAGCTTGTAAAGGTCATAGGTGAAATAGGATGCCAGCGCCGTGTCCGGATTGCCCGGCGCCAGCATCTCTTGCGGCGGCGCCCAGGGGTAGATCGCGACATAGCGCCGGGTTTCCGAGAAGAAATAGGACCAGCGCATCCAGGGTCGGCTGACCTGCGTCGCCCGCGCCAGCGCGAACATCGAGGACAGGGCCGAAATCTCGCGCCGCGCCGCGGGGGTCAGGCGATCGGGGTTGCCCAGAAGCATGCCGTGGTCGGGGCCGGGGTTGGCCAGATAGGGCGGCCAATCCATCGCACCGTCGTATTCGGGCTGCTCCTCCTCCTGCGAAAGCCTTTGTTCGGCAAAGGCGCGCATCACGGCGATATGGGTGTCGACCTCGGCGGCCAGCTGTTCCAGCCCGGCGCGGCGGATGCGCCCGGCATCGGCCAGTTCGCGCAGGATATCCGCGCGGGCGTTGCGCATTTCGCGCAGGCCGAGGATCACCATCACCGCCAGCAGCGGCACCGCCGCCCCGATCAGCAGCCAGATGAACCGGCGGCGCAGGCGGGCTGCGGGGTCGGCGGCGGTCAACTCCCGCCCTCGGCGGACAGGACATAACCCTCGCCGCGGATGGTGCGCAGGAAGCGCGGGCTTTCGGGGTCAGGCTCGATCTTCTTGCGCAGCCGGGTCACCCGCACGTCGATCCGGCGGTCGGTTTCCGCACCCGAAGCCTCGGCCCCCAGAAGATCGGCCAGCACCGCGCGAGAGAGGATGCGGTTGGGTCGCGCGGCCAAGACCTCCAGCAACTCGTATTCGGCGGCGGTCAGGTCCAAGGCCCCGGTCTCGGCATGGGTCAGGCGCCGGGCGGCGGTATCCAGCGTGAAGGGGCCAAAGCGCAGCACCCGCACCGGCAGAACGGCAGAATGCGGTGCTGCGGCGGGCGCGGGGGCGGCGTCCAGCCTGCGGATCAGGCTGCGCACCCGGGCCAGCATCTCGCGCAGGTCATAGGGTTTGGCGACATAATCATCGGCCCCGATCTCCAGCCCGACGATGCGGTCCATGGCTGAGCCCGAGGCCGAAGCGAAGATGATCCCCGCCCGCCCCGACCGCCGCAGCCAGCGCGCCAGCGATAGCCCGTCCTCGCCCGGCATGGCGATGTCGAGGATGGCGACGTCGATCCGGTTCTGCGCCGCCAGCGCCCGGAACTCCGCTGCATCGCCCGCGGTCAGGACCTGATAGCCGTGGCCGGACAGGTATTCGGCCACGGCCTCGCGCAGGTCTTCCTCGTCGTCGGCAATGGCGATCACATAGGCCACGGGGCCCGCTCCTCTGCAAATTCCAAAACTATCGACACTGCGGCCCGCCAGACACTAAGCTTGCCAGACACTACACATGTCGCAGAAACCTCCGTCAAGAAGGCCCGCCATGCCGCCGCGCGCCCGCATCATCTTTGCAGATGACGAGCCCGACCTCGCCGAGGCGCTGGCCGCCTATTTCGACGGCCTGGGCCATGACACGGCGCTGGCGGCGGATGGCATCGAACTGGAGGCCGCGCTGCGCGCCGCGTCGGCGGATCTGGTGATCCTGGACCTCAACATGCCCGGACGTTCGGGCTTTGACCTGATGAACGGACTCGAGGCGCTGCGCGGCGTGCCCGTCATCATCCTGACCGCCAACCCCGACCAGATCGACCGCGTCATCGGGCTGGAGATGGGGGCCGATGATTACGTCCTCAAACCCGTGGACCCGCGCGAACTGGCCGCCCGCGCCGCCGCCGTCCTGGCCCGGCGCAAGGGCCAGACCCGGGTGCTGGTGCCCTTCGAGACGACCTCGGCCGACCTTTCCGCCGCGCGCATCCTGTTGCAGGATGGCGCGACCGAGGCGCTGTCCCCCGGCGAGGTCGCCCTGATCCGCGCCTTCGCCGCCCATCCGCACCGGGTGCTCAGCCGGGAAGAGCTGATCGACCTCGCCCCTGCCGAGACGACCGAGGCGCTGGACCGGGCGATTGACGCCAGGGTCGCCCGCCTGCGCCGCAAGCTGCGCACCGAAAGGCTGATCACGGTGCGCGGCCTGGGCTACCGCTACGAGCCGCCCTGGCAGAGCTAGGGTTGGGGGAGCCAGGCGGGCAAATGGATCAGGCGGCGCTCAGATTGGCCTTGGTCGCGGCCCGGGCCTGAGCCATGCCTTCGGCCATCAAACCCGCCAGAGCGGTGATCGCGGCGGTCCAGGCGGCCTCGGCGCGGGCGTCAAAGCCCTGCCCCAGGGCAGCGGCCAGCGTGTGCAGAAGTGCCGCGCCGACCGGTGCGAAATGGGCCAGCTCGACCCCGTAAGCCACATGGCGTGCGCCCAGCATCCGGACGGCGGGCACCAGCGCATCGGGCTTGTCCAAGGCGCCCGCGGCAAGGGCCAGCACGGTCATCAGCTTGCGGCCCTGATCCGACAGATCATGCGGGAACAGCGCGCGCAGCTGCGGGGCGATGTGGAACAGCCTGGCGTAGAAGGCGGCGGCAAAGGCCTCTTCCATGCCACGGGTCAGAGCCAGTTGCTGGCGGATGAGGGCGATATCTTCGGGGGACATGATCTTCTCCTTGGGGGCGCCGTCCGCGAACCGGGCGGCTACAGGATCAAGACTGCGCCTTGGAGGTTTCAACTTGGCGCCGCTCGGCGGGTTTTGATGTTTCAGAACTGCGGCGGCTGAAACATCCGGGGCCGTCGGGCGAAATGGCAAAGGCCCGCCGGCAAAGCGGCGGGCCTTTCGTTTCCTCAAGGTCAGGCGTCAAAAATAGCTGATCTGATCCAGAACCTGCGCCCCGGTCACGCCGTCGAAGGTCAGGACGAACTCACCCCCGGCGCTCAGCGCCATGTGCAGTTCGGTCCCGCCGGCAACGTCGGTGGCGGTGATGCCGGTGATCGCCCCTTGCGCCAGCTTGATCTGGTCCACCCCATCCTGGAAATCGGCGATCCGGTCCTTGTCGCCCGCCAGCAGGGCATATTTGTCGAAGATGAACGCATCGGTCCCGACCCCGCCGGACAGATAGTCGCTGCCGGCGCCACCGTTGATCTGGTCATTGCCATAGCCGCCATAGACAAAATCCTTGCCGGCCCCGGCCTGTGCGCTGTCATTGCCATCGCCACCCCACAGCGTATCGGCGCCGTCATGGCCCAGAAGCTGGTCGTTGCCCGCCCCGGCATTCAGCGTGGTCGCACCATGCCCCGCCGACAGCAAATCGTCATACATCGAGCCGTTGATCGCCTCGATATTGGTCAGCCGGTCGCCCTCGGCATCGCCACCCTTGCCCACCGCATACCAGCTGGAGGTCGCGGCATCCCAGAGCGACTCGAGCCAGATCGTCACGCCGGCGCTCGAGGCGCTATAGGCCGCGCCATCGCGCCCGGCACCGCCGTCCAGCGTATCGGCCCCGGCCCCGCCGATCAGCCAGTCATCCCCCGCCCCGCCGCTCAGCACATTGGCCGCGCTGGAGCCGGTGATGTCGTCGTTGAAGTTGGAGCCGATGGCGTTTTCAAAATTGCTGATCTTGTCGCCGGTAGCATCGGTGCCCGACACCGCCCCGGTGCCGAGGTTGACCATCACGCCATAGGCATTGGCGGCAAAGCTGACCGTGTCGATGCCTGCCCCGCCATCCATCGTGTCGGCGCCGGTGGCGTTCAGGATCAGGTCATTGCCGTTGCCGCCATAAAGCACGTCATTGCCCGAGCCACCATTCAGCGTGTCATTGCCGTCAAAGCCCCAGAGCAGATCCTGCCCCATGCCGCCGGTCATCACATTGTTCAGCGCATTGCCAAAGCCCCAGAAGGTGGCGCTGCCCAGGTGCATCAGGTTTTCCACCTCTGCGCCGAGGGTATAGCTGGTGAGGGTGGTGCGCACCTCGTCGATGCCGCCGCCGGCCAGCTCGGCCACAACGTCGCCCGCATCATCGACGATGTAAAGGTCATTGCCCGCCCCGCCGATCAGATTGTCGGCCCCGGCGCCGCCATCAAGGTAGTCGTTGCCGGCGTCGCCGCCGAGCTTGTCAATGCCGTCGCCACCGTACATCTGGTCATTCTCGCTGCCGCCGTAGAGAAGGTCATTCCCCTCCATCCCGACCAGCGTGTCATTGCCGCTGCCGCCATAGATCCCGTCGGCATCGCCCTCGCCGTTCATGTAGTCGTTGCCGGTGTCGCCGATCATCCAGTCCACCCCGGTGCCGCCGCGCATGCTGTCGCTGCCCGCGCCGCCGTTCAGGATGTCGTCGCCGGCATCGCCATACAGGGTGTCATTGCCCTCGCCGCCCTGCGCCACATCGTTGCCATTTCCGCCCGACAGGCTGTCGTTGCCGCCACCGCCATAAAGCGAGTCCCGCCCGTCAAGCCCGCTCAGCACATTGGCCGAGGCCGAGCCGGTCAGCCGGTTGTCCAGCGCATTGCCGGTGCCGTTGACCGCTGCGGCGTTGTTGGTCAACTCCAGGTTCTCGAATTCGGTGCCCAGCACCCAGGAAACGGCCGAACGCACCGTGTCGATGCCGCCGCCTGCCGTCTCGACCAGCGCCGTGGAGGAGGTGATGACATAGGTGTCATCCCCCGCGCCGCCGACCAGCTTGTCACCCGCGCTGCCGGTCAGCGTGTCATTGCCATCCTCGCCGTAAACCGTGTCATTGCCGGCATCGCCGGACATGACATCATTGCCCGCGCCGCCATAAAGGCTGTCATTGCCCGACCAGCCGTTGATCGTGTCGTTGCCGGCATTGCCCCAGACCGTATCGGCCCGGTACGAGGCCGAGATGACGTTGTTCAGGCTGTTGCCGGCCAGATGGTTGCCCGTGGTGGGCGAGGTATAGGACCAGACGTCGATCACATCGGCCGAGACGCGGATATTTTCCAGATTGGCCCCAAGGGTGTAGTCGTTGCCCAGCAGCACCTCGACCGTGTCGTTGCCCTCGTTGGCGTTTTCGGTGATCGTCCAGGACATCGGGTTCTTGTTGCCGATGTCGAAATAGACGTCGTCGCCGGCACCCCCGGCCATGACATAGGTCGAGCCGGCCATCCAGTGGCTGGAGACGGTGGCGTGGAAGCTGTCGTTGCCGGCGCCGCCATAGGCGTTCTCGACGTTATCCGCGATTTCCTCGGTCATGTAGAAGGTGTCGTCACCGTTGCCGCCATAGGCCGTGGCATCCGACTGCAGATAGAAAGTGTCGTTGCCGTCTTCGCCATAGCCCGTGGCACTGTCACCGCCGAGGTCCAGGGTGTCATCGCCAGCACCACCCCAGACCGTGGCCGAATCCGAGCGGACCTCGATATCGTCATTGCCCTCGCCGCCATAGACGGTCGAGGTGCCCCATTGGGTTAGCGTGCCGTCGCCGACCACGATCCGGTCATGGCCCAGACCGCCATAGACCGTGTCGGTCCCGCCGCCCGAGATCAGCGTGTCATTGCCCGCGCCGCCGTCGATCACATCGTCGCCGTCGCCGGTGGTGATCGTGTTGTTCACCGAGGTCGCAATGACGAGGTAGCTGTCGTCGTCCGGTGCGGTCCAGTTCGGGATGCCGTCGGTCAGGGTGATTTGCGTCTGTGCCATGGTCTGTCTCCATCCGGTCGGGCCGCCGGGGCCCGGTGTTGCGTGATGGGACGGGTTCTGCGGCCCGCAGGTTTCGCTTTGACGCCGCCGTTGCGTCACGTTTGTTTCAAAATCGTTTCAGCCGAAATTTCTGTTACAGCGGTTACAATACCCCGGCGCAGACGGCGCCAAGGCGAAACATGCCGCGTCCAGAACGACCCCATCACGCGGGGCTGACCCGCCAGCACAGGGGTATCGGACATGACTTACAAGACAGGCACCGCAGGCGACGATCTGATCGGCGGCACCTCGGACGACGACACGCTCGGCGGTCTTGCGGGCAATGACGTTCTCTTGGGCGGGACCGGTTACGACTACCTCGACGGCGGCGCAGGCAATGACTCGCTCTCGGGCGGGGCGGAGGGCGACACGCTGATCGGCGGCACCGGCAGCGATTATATGGAGGGCGGCGATGGTGACGACGTCTATTACGTCGACTCCACCGGCGACAAGGTGGTCGAGGCCGCCGGCAAGGGCTATGACACGGTTTACACGACCCTTTCCGCCTATAGCCTCGGGGCCAATTTCGAGGATGTCTATGTCTCGGCCACGGCGAATTCGGTGCTTTGGGGCAACGACCTGTCGAACCATATCTTCATGAACAAGGGCAATGACTGGGCCTATGGCGGCGCAGGCCATGACATGCTTTACGGCGGCGAGGGCAACGACCAGCTGTTTGGCGGCTCCGGCAATGACATCCTCTATGGCGGCGCGGGCAACGACAGTCTGACCGGCGGCACCGGCGACGACACATACATGCTGGACAACTGGGCGCAGAACAAAGTCGATCAGGTGATCGAGGCGGCCGATGGCGGCTATGACACGATCCTCACCCAGGGCATCGGCTATCTCGGCGCAACGGGCGCCGTGGGAGAGGTTCATTTCACCACGCTGGCCGCCAATGTCGAAGCGATCATGGGCACCGGCGCCTTCGGCTTCCGCTTCACCGGCAACGACCTCGACAACAAGATCACCGGCGGGGCGCGGGCCGATACGCTGGACGGCGGCAAAGGCGCCGATACCCTGTCGGGGGGCGACGGCAACGACACCTATGTCATCGACAACGCGGGCGACGTCATCACGGGCGAGGCGGCAGGCAAGGTCGGCTACGATCTGGCCCGCGTCATCGGCGCAGCCAGCTGGACCATCGCCAACGGCATCGAAAGGGTCGAGATCGGCGCCGGCACGACCAAGATCATCGGCAATGGCGAAGATAACCTTGTGGTTGGCACCGGAGCCGCCGAAACCATCGAAGGCGGCGCCGGAAATGACGTGCTGCAAGGCGGCGGCGGGGCGGACCTGCTGACCGGCGGCGCGGGCAACGACGTCCTGCAATCCAGCGTCTCCGCTGAGGGCGCCGCGACGATGGAGGGCGGGCTGGGCGACGACACCTATTACGTCACCGCCACCGCCGATATCATCACCGAAGCCGCGGGAGAGGGCTATGACAAGGCCTATGTCAGCGCCACCTGGGTCATGGCCGCCAATGTCGAGGCCGCCACGGTCAGTTCGGTGACCGGCATCGAGGTCACCGGCAACCTGTCGGACAACATGATGCAGGGCGCTGGCGGGGACGACATTCTGCGCGGGCTCGGCGGCAAGGATACGCTTTTGGGCGGGGCCGGGACCGACCAGCTTTTCGGCGGGGTCGGCGATGACCTGCTGAACGGCGGCACCGGCAACGACGCGCTGCAGGGCGGTTTTGGCAACGACATGTATATCGTCGATTCCAGCACCGACACCGTCACCGAAGCGGCCAGCGCCGGCTTCGACATCGTGATCGCCAGCGCCGATTTCCAGCTCGGCGCCAATATCGAGACGCTGAACCTGACCGGCTTCGCCCAGAGCGGCACCGGCAACTCCCTCAACAACCTGATCACCGGCACCGCGCTTGGCAACCAGCTGAGCGGGATGCTCGGGGCGGACACGCTGGTGGGCGGCGGCGGGGCGGATCTGCTTTCCGGTGGGCAGGGGTCGGATGTCTTTGTGTTTGCCTTCGGCGACAGCGGCACAACGGATGGCATGCGCGACCAGATCCTCGACTTCACCTCGGGCAAGGACCGCATCGACCTGCGCGGCATCGACGGCGATGCCGGCACGCTCAGCCATGACCCGCTGCAGTTCATCGGCGATGCGGCCTTCGGCCTCCATGCCGGCGAGATGCGCTTCGAGGTGCTGGGGGCGGGCAGCCTGCGCCTGATGATCGACCTCGGCGGCGACGGCGTGGCGGATATGGCCATCGACGTGCAGGGCACCGATGCCCTGGTTTTCGCCGATTTCATGCTCTGACCTGACCGGGCGCGGGCGGCTTGAGCGATTTTGCGCAGCCCGCCCGCGCTTCACCGTGACAAAGCCCGCGCCGCGCGGCAAACTGCGGCATGAGATTTCAAACCCGCCCCGCATTGCGCCTGTTCCTGCTGACCCTTGGCCTTGTGGCGAGCCTCTCCGCCTGTGGCCCCCGCAACACCCCCCGGTCCGAGCCTGGCCCGGGCCGCAGTTCGAACGGGTTCACCGTCACGCCTCCCAACTTTGGCGAAAGCCATCCGGTCGACTGGAAGGGCAACCCGCCCTCCAGCCATCAGGTGCATGGCATCGACATTTCGGTCTGGCAGGGCGCGGTAGACTGGCCGGTGGCCAAGGCCAACGGGGTGAACTTCGCCTATCTGAAGGCGACCGAGGGCGGCGACCACGAGGACCCGGCCTTTGTCTTCAACTGGCGCCGGGCCGAGGCCGCAGGCGTGCCGCGCGGGGCCTATCACTTCTTCTACCACTGCCGCCCGGCCTCCGAACAGGCGCGCTGGTTCATCGCCCATGTACCGCGCAGCCCGGGCGCCCTGCCCCCGGTGCTGGATGTCGAATGGACCCCGCGCTCGCCGACCTGCCCCGGCAAGCGTCCGGCAGAGCTGGTCCGGGCCGAAGCGCAGGTCTTCCTCAAGGCCGTCGGCCGCGCCTATGGCCAGCGCCCGATCCTTTACACCACGGTCGATTTCTACCGTGAGAACGAGCTGTGGAAGATGAACGGCGTGGATTTCTGGCTCCGCTCGGTCGCGGCCCACCCCTCGGACCGCTTCCCCGGCCAGCATTGGCTCTTCTGGCAATATTCCGGCACCGGTGAGGTGCCCGGCATCGGCGGACCGACCGATCTCAACGTCTATGCCGGCACCGCAAGCCAGTTCACCGCCTGGCTCGCCAGCCACCGCCGCTAGCGCCCCGGCCGATTTGACGCAGTTTAACGCGCCTTTCACTCGCCTTTGACAGGGGCAAGGCGCAGGCTTTGTCTGCGCGGACCCATTACCGCGCGGCGCTTTTTCACCGGAGATTGAAATGACACGTTTTGTCGTCGATCTGGGCGATATTGCCCTGTCCAAGGACGCCCAAGCCGCCCTCAACGCCGATATCCAGAAGGTGGCCCTGGCCCATATTGCGGGTCTGAACCTGGACAAGCCCCATGTCTTCCGCTTTCCGCGCGAATGGTGGGGCTTCATCCTGCGGCAGGATTTCGAAGGCCTGCTGGAGGGCGAAAAAGCCCTCGGCCGCGGCCTCCTGCAAACCGCGGGGCGCATGTGATGGAACCGGGCGGCGACGAGCCCGCCGCCGCCCGGCCTGCCAGCCACGCCTGCCCCTCTGCCCCCGCCACGCCGGGCAGCGGGCTTCTGGGCGTGCTGGGGCTGGACGGCAAGATCCACAACCTGCGCACCCTGATGCCGGTGGACAAGAATTTCCTGGCTGCGGTCCGCCTGCGCGGCGCGCCCGAGGCGCGGATGCGCTTCACCAGCCCGTGCCAGACCTCGGGCTGCAGTCAATGGACAGGAACACGCTGCGGCGTGATCGACCGCGCGATGAAAGAGATGGAGGTCCCGGGCGCTCCCCTCGCAACAGACCTCCCCGCTTGCACCATCCGCGGCACGTGCCGGTGGTATGCGCAGAACGGCCCGCAAGCCTGCGGAACCTGCGCCTATATCGTGACCGATAACCGGCAAACAGACATGGCGGCGGAGTGATCCGCCGCCATGTTTCAATTTCGAAGTCGGGGGCGGCGGAGTGATCCGCCGCCATGTTTCTCTTTTCAGAACTGTAGGTTAGAACGGCTAGAAGGTCTTAGCCATCAATCCGGATGCGGGCGTTCGACGGGTCGAACGGGCTGTCCTCAACCACCACGGCATCCCAAAGCTCGCGGTTCATCCGGACCTTCAGCTTGGTGCCGACCTCGGCGAGATCGGGGCGGACGTAACCCATGCCGATCTGCTTGCCGAAGGCCACCGAATAGCCGCCCGAGGTCAGACGGCCGATCTTCTCGCCGTTCAGCAAAAGCGCCTCTTTGCCCCACGGATCGGTGTCCGACGGCCCGTCGATCAGCAGGGTGCAGCACTTGGAGCGGATGCCGATGGCCAGCATGGCCTCTTTGCCCTGGAAGTCCTTTTTCAGGTCAACAAAGCGGTCCAGAGCGGCCTCCAAAGGCGAGGCGTCGCGGCCGAGTTCGTTGCCAAACGCGCGGTAGGATTTCTCCTGACGCAGCCAGTTTTGCGCCCGGGCGCCGACCAGCTTCATCCCGTGCTTGGCGCCAGCCTTCAGCAGTTGCTCCCACAAGTAGCGCTGCATCTCGATCGGGTGGTGCAGTTCCCAGCCGAGTTCGCCGGTGTAAGCCACGCGGATCGCGTTGACCGGGCACATGCCAAGCTCGATCCTACGGGCCGAGAGCCAAGGGAAACGCTTGTTTGACAAGGCGGTTTCCGGCTCGGCGTCCTTGATCAGCTCCGCCATGATCTTGCGGCTGTTCGGGCCGGCGAGGGCGAAGACGCCCCACTGGGTCGTCACGTCATGGATGTCGAGATAGGCGCCGCCGCGGCCCATGAAATCTTCGGCCGATTTGCGCAGGTAGTCCGCGTCATAGGCCGTCCAGGCGCCGGCCGAGACCAGGTAGTAGTCATTCTCGCCATTGCGCACGATTGTGTATTCGGTCCGCGTGGTGCCTTGCGGGGTCAGGGCATAGGTCAGGTTGATGCGGCCGACCTTGGGCAGGGCGTTGCAGGTGAACCAGTCGAGGAAGGCCGTCGCCCCCGGCCCGCGCACCAGATGCTTGGTGAAGGCCGAAGCGTCGATCAGGCCGGCGGTCTCGCGGATCGCTTTGGCCTCGTCCACGGCATATTGCCACCAGCCGCCACGACGGAAGCTGCGGGCGTTGTGGTCGAAATCGGCGGGCGCGTCGATGGGACCGTAGTAGTTCGGGCGTTCCCAGCCGTTGACCTGACCGAATTGCGCGCCAAGCGCCTTCTGGCGGTCGTAAACCGGAGTGGTGCGCAGCGGGCGGCAAGCCTCACGCTCTTCATCGGGGTGGTGCAGGATGAAGACGTGGTCATAGCATTCTTCGTTCTTGCGCGCCGCATATTCGGTGGTCATCCAGCTGCCGTAGCGACGCGGGTCGAGGCTGGCCATGTCGATCTCGGCCTCGCCGTTCACCATCATCTGGGCGAGGTAATAGCCCGTGCCGCCGGCAGCCGTGATCCCGAAGGAGAAGCCTTCCGCGATCCACATGTTGCGCAGGCCCGGCACCGGGCCGACCAGCGGGTTGCCGTCGGGCGTGTAGCAGATCGGGCCGTTGAAATCGTCCTTCAGACCCACGACTTCCGACGAGGGGATGCGGTGGATCATCGACATGTATTCCGCCTCGATTCGCTCCAGATCCAAGGGGAACAGGTCGGCGCGGAAGCTGTCGGGCACATTGTATTCAAAGCGCGCCGGGGCGCCCTTTTCATAGGGCCCGAGGATCCAGCCGCCGCGCTCTTCGCGGACATACCACTTGGCATCGGCGTCGCGCAGCACCGGGTGTTCGGGGTTGTTCTTGCGGTATTCGACCAGCATCGGGTCGGGTTCGGTCACGATGAACTGGTGTTCCACCGGAATGGCCGGGGTCTTGATGCCCAGAAGGCGGGCGGTGCGCTGCGCATGGTTGCCGGTTGCGGTGACGACATGTTCGGCATGGATCTCGAACTTCTCGTCCGAGGGGACGAGGTTGCCGCCCTTGTCGACCATCTTCGTGCAGGACACGATCCATTCCGAGCCAGTCCAGCGGTAGCCGTCGACCTGGATCTTGCGCTCGATGGTGGCGCCATGCTGGCGGGCGCCCTTGGCCATGGCTTGCGTCACGTCGGCCGGGTTGATGTAGCCATCCTGCGGGTGATAGAGCGCGCCGATCAGGTCATCGGTGCGGACCAGCGGCCAGCGGTCCTTGATGTCCTTGGGCGACAGGAATTCGTGGTAGACCCCGGCGGTCTCGGCCACCGAGGAATAGAGCATGTATTCGTCCATCCGCTCCTGGCGCTGCGCCATGCGCAGGTTGCCCACCACGGCGAAGCCCGCGTTCAGGCCGGTTTCGGCCTCCAGGCTCTTGTAGAAATCGACCGAGTATTTGTGGATGTGGGTCGTCGCGTAGGACATGTTGAACAAAGGCAGCAGCCCCGCCGCATGCCAGGTGGAGCCAGAGGTCAGCTCGTCACGTTCGACCAGCATCGTATCCCAGCCGGCTTTGGCCAGGTGATAGGCGATGCCGTTGCCAACGGCACCACCGCCGACGACCAGAGCTTTGACATGGGTTTTCATCGCGGCGACTCCGAATGGGATTTTGGATCATATGTGCCTGATGACCCCGCCAACGAGCAAGGCTGGGCGACATGGAACGGACGAAAACGACATGAGCCAAGAAAAGCCGATCACCCGAACGGCACTGGCCGTTTCCGTGGCGCGGTTTAGATGCTTTGATCATGGTAAACCTGACGATCCCAGCCCGGAGCATTCTGATGAAGCCCTTTGCCGCCCTGCTTTTGTCTGTGGCCCTGCCACTGGCCTGTCCCGCATGGGCCGATGCCACGACAGAAGGCGACACGCTGGCGGCGAAAGCAGCGCTTGGGGCGCAGAAATTTGCCCAGCCTTCGGGCGTCGGGCAGGTCAGCCTCGATTTCTCGGCTGTCGAATATTACCCGAACCTGAAATCCAAGATCGGCGTCGCCTCGGCCTTTGTGTTGCAGGGGCTGAAGGAGTCGCTGGCCCAGGTCGAGGAGCTTGGCCCGGGTCTCATGTGCAACGATCTGGAGTTCGACCACTGGATCTCGCTCTCGGGCGCCAAGCCCCTGCCCGCGCTGGACGAGGTGTTCAGCACGCCCGGCGACAATTCCACCCGACCGGTCAAGACGCTGGACAAGCCGGCGCCGTGGCTGTGGGATTTCACCAAGGCCTTGGGCGACATGGGCGTGGCCCAGCTGATCCAGATGACCGGCGCCCCGGCACAATATCAGGTCGAAAGCGCCAAGGCCCCGGCGACCGACCCCTCGCCCACCGATTTCGCCGGCACGGCCAAGTTCATCGGGGCCTGGACCTCGGCGGTGAACCATCCCTACCCGATCCTGTGGTCGTTCTGGAACGAGCCGGGCCACACGCTGGCCGGCGTCCTGCAGGGCAAGGATGTCGCGGGAAATCCTGCCTTTGAAGGCGAAAGCGACGCGGCTTTTGCCCAACGCGATGCCACCCAACGCTCCAAGGCGGCGGAGGATACGGTGGCCTTGTACACCGCCTATGGCAAGGAGATGGGGCCGCGGATGGGCCCCTATGCCAGGCTCGGCATCGGCAGTCTGATCGCCGCCGACTTTGACCCGGCCAAGCCCACCGCCTCGGGCAAGGTCTTCTTTGACGAGGTGCTGGGCCAGCTGACCAAGCCCGGTGTGGCGCCGGTCGATTTCATCTCGTTCAACAGCTTCAACGGCACCTTTGGCCGCCAACTGGCCGGATCGCGCGGCTTTCTGGCCGATCTGCCGGATAGCCCGGCCAAGACCGCGCCGGTGATCTTCACCCAATACGGCCCCACGGTGTTGAAGCGCAGTCTGGACGGCAAGCTTCTGCTCAAGGGCAAGCTGGCCCAGGGGCTGGACCATCAGGCCGCCGTCCTGATGCTGTCGGATCTGGCGCAGATGGAGCGGGCGTCGGATGTGCAGCATGTCTGCCTCTCCTACTGGATCGGCGGCAAGAACGGGTTCCTGTCCTATGTGCAGGGCAGCCTGCAACCCCGCGTGCGCTATCCGGTGCTGCAGATGTTCATGGCGCTGCCGGTCTGGCGCAGCCGGATCGACTTTGGCGCGACGGGGCTTGCCGAGGCGGGTCTGCACGGGCTGGCCGGGGTGAACGGCGCAAGGGCCTCGGTGCTTTTGTGGAACGAAAGCACCGCAGCCCTGAAAGTGCCGCTGGCCATCGCGGGCCTGCCCAAGGGCGCATCGGTCGATCAGGGCCGCGTCGATGTGCTGGGGCCGCAGGACGATGCCCCGCGCCAGATGGGCTTCAACGGACATGCGGTCGTGGTGCCGCCGATGGGGGTGGCGCTCCTCAGCTTCGACACCGGGGCGCCAGACCCGCTCGCCCGCCGCCGCATGCTGGCCCCGGCGCGGTTTCTGGGCACCCGGTCCTATGCCGAGCGTCTGCCCGCCGCCTGCACCGATGCCCGCAGCCAGCAATCCGGCGCCCCCTGCGCCAGCACCAGCGGCACCTATGGCTTTTACGATTCCGTCCGCGCGGTGGGCTATCTTGGCAAGGGAAATGGCAGCGCTGACCCGAAGGTCACCGCCACCTACGAGGCGCTGCCCAGCCCGCTTCTGCTGACCGCCAAGGTGATCGGTGCGGGCAAGGTCGCGGTCAGCGCCACCTATGCGCAATGCGGCAAGTCAGTCGCTGCGGATCTGTCCAAGGGTGCGGCCCAGCTTGACGCCTCTGCCCTGCCGCAGGATTGTGCCGAGGGCCCGGTGACGCTGGCGATCTCCCTGCAAGGCGCCAGGACCGGCGCGCAGGCCGAGGTTTACCTCGACCAAAGCAAGGCCACAGTGCCCGAAAGCACCCTAGCGCTTGCCCTGAAGCCCAGCCCCGATCTGTCGGTGGACGAGGGGCTGGTGCTGCCCGGTCAGGTGGACTGAGCCGCCTCAGTTCCGGCGCATCCGGCCAAAAAGGGCGGCCAGTGCAAAGACCCCCGCCGCCGCCGTCACGATGGAGGGCCCGGCGGGTGTGTCCTGCCACAGGGACAGCGCCAGCCCGGCCAGACAGGCCAGCGCCCCGAAGGCCGCGGCCAGCGCCGCCATCTGCTCGGGCCCGCGCGACACCGCCCGCGCGGCAGCGGCCGGAATGACCAGCATCGCCGCGATCAACAGCGCGCCCACCACCTTCATCGCCACCGCCACCACCACGGCCAGAGCCAGCGTCAGGATCAGCCTTTCGCGGTCGGGATTGATGCCATCGGCCTGCGCCAGATCGGCGTTGAGGGTCGAGGTCAGCAAGGCCTGCCAGCGCCAGAAGAGCAGGCCCAGAACCGCCGCCGCCCCGGCCCAGATATAGGCCAGATCGCCACTGGTCACCGCAAGGATATCGCCGAAAAGGTAGGATTCGAGGCTGGTATGGACGCCATGCACAAAGCTGATCGCCACCAGACCCAAGGCCAGCGCGCCGTGGCTCAGGACCCCCAGCGTGGTATCCACCGCCCAGCCGCGCGCCGCCAGCGTGGCCACCGTCACCGCCATCACCACCGCCACCGCCAGCGTGCCCAAAGGCACCGGCAGATCGGTGGCGAGCGCCAAGGCGACGCCGAGGATCGCCGCATGCGAGGTGGCATCGCCGAAATAGGCCATCCGGCGCCACAAGACGAAAGAGCCCAAGGGCCCGGTCGCCAGCGACACACCCAGGCCCGCCAGCCCGGCCCGGATCAGGAAATCATCCAGCATGGTGGTGGTCCTCACGGTCGTGTTTGTGGTCGTGGTCGTGTTTGTGCTCGTGCTCATGCTCTTGGGCATGGTCGTGGCCGTCATCATGGCTGTGATCATGCCGGTGCTGGTACAATGCCAGCGCGCCCTGGGTACCCAGTCCGAACAACGCCCGATATTCCGGCGCTTCGGAGACGACGCGGGGCGTGCCCTCGCAGCAGATGTGGTGGTTGAGGCAGATCACCCGGTCGCTCGCCGCCATCACGACATGCAGATCGTGGCTGACCATCAGCACCGCCGCCCCGGTTTCCTGCCGCACCTCGGCGATCAGGCGGTAAAAGGCTGCCTCGCCGGGCTGGTCCAGGCCCTGGGTCGGCTCGTCCAGCACCAGAAGCCCGGGCCGGCCCAGAAGGGCGCGCGCCAGCATGACGCGCTGCAACTGGCCGCCGGACAGGCCTGCCAGAGGCCGCGCCCCGCAGCCTGCCATGCCGACACGGGCCAGCACCGCCTCAGCCTCGGCATCGGTCACCCGGCGCGGCAGCGACAGAAAGCGCCGCACGCTGAGCGGAAAGCTCGGGTCGATCGCCAGCTTTTGCGGCACATAGCCGACGCGCAGGCCCGGCGCTCGGGTGACCGAGCCGCCCGCCAGGGGCACCATGCCCAACAGCGCGCGCAACAGCGTACTTTTGCCCGAGCCGTTCGGACCCAGCAGGGTGACGATCTCTCCCGCATCGACGCTCAACGAGATCTGCGACAAGACATCCGTGCCGCCGAGGCGGACGCTCAGATTGGTGGCGCTGATCAGCATCAGGCAAGCCCCCGGCGCCCGGCGCCCGCAGGCGCGATCCGCGCGCCATCGGCCTCGGGTCCGGCGAGGTCGCGGCAGCCCGGGCAAAGGCCCAGGGCCTCGACCGTGGCGCGTTCGACCGTGAAGCCCATCCCGCTTGCAGCCTCGGCCAGGGCCGCACCGATGGCGCGACCGGGCGCCTCGGCCACGGCATGGCAGGCGCGGCAGATCAGGAAGGCCGGGGCATGCGCCTCGCCGGGATGCATGCAGGCGGTAAAGGCGTTGAGGCGGCGGATGCGGTGGGCAAGGCCCTGCTCCTCCAGGAATTCCAGCGCGCGGTAGGCAACGGGCGGCTGATTGCCGAAACCGTCGGCCGCCAGGCGTTCCAGCACGTCATAGGCGCCCATGGCACGGTGCGCCTCCAGCAGGATCTGCAGGGTGCGCTTGCGGACCGGGGTCAGCCTCTGCCCGCCCTCGGCCAGTTGCGCCTCGGCCAGGGCCATCACGTCATCCGCGCAGCGCGCATGGTCATGCGGGGCGAAGGCAAGGTCGGGCTGGCTGCAACCGGGGCAATCGGGGGCGGTGGCATGGTCGTGCATCGGGCATCCTCTGCGCATGGGCGTTATAGTATAACATATTCATTGACATGTTATACTATAACAATCTACACAGACCGCATCCCAAGCGAAAGACCCAATATGCGTATTCTTGCTTCCCTCTTGCTGGCCGCCTGCCCTGCCGTGCTGGCGCTGACTTCCGCTGCGAACGCCCAAGTGCCGAAGGTGGAGACCGATATTCCGCCGGTCGCGGCCCTGGTGGCCCAGGTGATGGGCGATCTGGGCACGCCCGGGATGCTCTTGGACAAGGGCGGCGATGAACATGACATGCAGCTGCGGCCGAGCCAGATGCGCAGCCTCGCGGCGGCCGACCTGCTGGTCTGGGTCGGGCCGGAGCTGACGCCGGGCCTCGACACCGCGCGCCATTCGATCCCGGCGCTGCAAAGCCTGGCCCTGCTGGACGATCCGGCGACCCAGCGGCGCGACTATGCCCAGGGCGGGCTGAACCCGCACGCCTGGCTTTCGCCCGGCAATGCCAAGGTCTGGATCGACCTGATCGAAGCCCGGCTGGCCGGGATCGACCCCGAACATGCCGCGACCTACAAGGCCAATGCCGAAAAGGCGCAGGCGCGGCTTGCCGCCCTCGACAAGGACCTCGCCAGCCGGTTGTCGGCGCTGAAGGCGCCCTTCGTGACCTACCACGACGCTTATGGCTATTTCGCCGAGACTTACCACCTGGCCTATATGGGCGGGCTGGCCGCGGGCGACGCGGCCCCGCCCGGCGCCGCGCGGATCGCCGAGCTTCACAGCATGGCCGCCGGCGGTGCCATCGCCTGCGCCTTCCCCGAGGCGCAGCACGACCCCGCGCTGATTACCAACCTGGCCCAGGGCACAGCGGTCTTCGTCGGCCCCGGGTTGGATCCGGTGGGCTCGATGCTGGATCAAAGCGCAGATGCCTATGAACAACTGCTGACCGCGCTGACCGACAGCCTTCTGACCTGTGCAACCCACGATAAACCTTGACGCTTCCACGGTCCTCCTGCACCAAGATGCCATCACGCCACGCATCAGGATCAGGGGGGCCGCGATGTCCGCAGCCAATATCACCAGCTTTGGAAAGACGGCCGAGGGCATCGAGGTGCACCGCATCGCCCTGACCTGCGAGGGGCTTTCGGCCGCCATCCTCACCAAGGGCGCCACGCTGCAGTCGGTCCGGCTGGAGGGCGTGGCGCATGACCTGACGCTCGGTTCGGATCTGCTGACCGATTACGAGGGCAAGCTGCGCCATCACGGTTCGCTGGTGGCGCCGGTGGTCAACCGCTTCACCGACGGCAAGGCGGTGATCGGCGGCAAGTCCTATGCGTTCGAGAAGAACCAGGGCGGCATCCATACCCTGCATGCCGGCGCCGCGGGGACGCAGCACAAGATCTGGGCGATTGTGGCCGCCGATGCGACCTCGGTCACGCTGGCGCTGGAACTGACCGATGGCGAGGGCAATTTCCCCGGCAACCGCCATGTCGAGGCGCGGTTCGCGGTCCTGCCGGGCAACCGGTTGCAGATGGAGGTGCGCGCCACCACCGATGCGCTGACCCTCTTCAACGCGGCCAACCACAGCTACTGGAACATGGACGGCAGCGAGAACTGGGCCGGCCACACGCTGCAGATCGCGGCGGCCACCTATCTGCCGGTGACCGAGACCTTCGCCCCCACGGGCGAGATCGCCGATGTGTCGGGCACCCAAATGGACTTTCGCCGCGGCCGCAAGATCACCCAAGGCGACACCGAACTGGACAACAACTTTTGCCTCTCGGGCGGGCGGCAAGGCTTGCGCGACGTCCTGTGGCTGACCGGGACCTCGGGCCTGAAGATGACCATCGCCACCACCGAAGCGGGCATCCAGGTCTATGACGGACGCGCGGCGGTGCGGCCCGGGCGCGGGATCTACGAGGGCCTGGCCATCGAGGCGCAGAACTGGCCGGACGCGCCGAACCATCCCGGCTTCCCCTCGATCGAGCTGAAGCCGGGGGAGACTTATGAGCAGGTCACGCAGTGGCGGTTCAACCGGTCCTGAGCGGCCTGGCCGGGTAGTCGGGGGGGCCAGCCCCCCCGAACCCCCCTGCCGTGAGGGGCTTTCCGCCCCTCCCGGGCCACCCCGAGGATATTTTTCTCTGGATGAAGCCGGGATCAGAAAGCTTCGGCGAGCAGGGTTTCGAGGCGGCGCTGTCGGGGACGCACCAGCCGTGGTCCATGCCCTTGTAGTTTTCGATCACATGGTCGACCTCGGCCTCGCGCAGGGCCTGGGCGAGACGGGCGGATTGCGCGGGCGGGAAGCTGCCGTCGACGCCGGCGCAGCCGACATAGACCTTTCCGGTGATTTGCGCGGCGGCCAGATGCGGGCTGTCGGGTGCCTCGCTGGCGAGGTTGCCGCCGTGCAGGCTGGCGGCGGCGCGGATCCGGTCGGGATAGGCCGCGGCGGCGTTGAGCGCCCGCGCGCCGCCCATGCAGTGTAAGCGGTGGCTGACACCCGTATGGGTTTCAGCTTGACTGCTTTTGGAATGCCCAGGGCATGAGGTCGTCGATGCGGGACGCCGGGTAGCGGTTGGCGATAGCTGTCAGGGTTGCACGCAGGTAGGCGTAAGGGTCGACAGCGTTCAGCTTGCAGGTTTCAATAAGCGAGGCCATGCGTGCCCAGGTGTGGCCGCCCTCATCATGGCCCGCGAACAGCGCGTTTTTGCGATTGAGGGTTATGGGT
>NZ_JBFUFS010000023.1:0-58157 GCF_056403335.1 Rhodobacter sp. P2_H5
TCGGCTATGCCCATGTCCGCGTCGACCACGGTCGCGACGAATTCGCCCGTGGCGAGGTCCATATCAACGGCATCGAGGCCTTCTGGGGCTACGCCAAAACCCGCCTCGCCCGCTTCCGCGGCCTAAGCCCCAAAACCTTCCCCTTGCACCTCAAGGAATGCGAGTTCAGATACAACAATCGCGGCAAGAACCTGACCAGGATCCTGCTCAAAATCTGCCGCGAAAACCCGCTCTCCTAGTCAAGACCCTCTGCGAAAATTCAGGTGCAGCGCCTGGCTCTGATTTTTCGTCGAAAAATCGTGGCCCTTGCATCCGGCGGCGCGCCATAGTTGCATGGCCGAAAGCGGAGGCTCCATGCACAAGATCGACCTCAATTCCGACCTCGGCGAGGGTTATGGTCCCTGGGCCATGGGCGATGACGCTGCCATGCTGCGGCTGGTGACTTCGGCCAATATCGCCTGCGGCGGTCATGCCTCCGACCCCGAGACGATGTTCGCCACGCTGCGCTTGGCCGCGGCCAATGGCGTCGTGGTCGGGGCGCATCCGGGCTATGCCGACCGCGAGGGTTTTGGCCGCCGGGTGATCCCGATGACGCCGGAGGAGATCTCCCGCATGGTGGCCGCCCAGATCGGCAGCCTGATGGGGGTTGCGGCCCTCGCCGGGGCGCGGGTCGCCTATGTCAAGGCGCATGGCGCCCTGGCCAACCTCGCCGCCGACCGCCGTGACGTGGCCGAGGCGATCCTTTCCGCCACCCGTGCCATCTCGCCCGACCTCGCCCTTCTGGCGATCTCGGGGACCGAGGTCGAACTGGCCGCCCGCGCCGCCGGCCACCCGGTCTATTCCGAGATTTTCGCCGACCGCGGCTATCTTTCGACGGGCCGCCTGGTGCCCCGCAGCCGCCCCGATGCGATGATCAAAGATGCGGGAGAGGCCGCCGACCGCCTGCTGCGCTTTCTCGACACCGGATTGATGCCGGTGGTCGATGGCCCGCCGATCCCGCTTGCCGCGCAGTCGATCTGCATCCATGGCGACAGCCCGCATGCCGTCGCCATGGCGCGGGAGATCCGCGCCCGGCTGACCGCGGCGGGCGTCACCCTCGCGGCCTTTGCGGGCTAGGCCATGGCCCTGTTCCGCCCTGTGGCCGACCACGCAATTCTGGTGGAATTCGGCGCGACGATCACCGATGCCGCCCATGACGCCGTGCTGGCGCTGGATCAGGCCCTGGCCGCCCATCCCTTCCCGGGCCTGCGCGAGGCGATCCCGGCCTTCGTCAACCTGCTGGTCGATTTCGACCCGGTTCTGACCGACCATGCCACCGTGGAAACCCATCTGCGCCGCCTGACAGAGGCTACCGCCGGCCCGACCAGGACTGCCTCCGCCACGCGGGAGGTGCTGGTCTGTTATGAGGACTCGCCCGATCTGGCCGAGGTGGCCCGCCTGACCGGCCTTGCGCCCGAGGCGGTGATCGCGGCGCATCTTTCCGGCGATTACAGCGTCTTCATGTATGGTTTCGCCCCCGGCTATGCCTATCTGGGCGGCCTGCCCAAGCCGCTTCACCTTGACCGCAAGGCCAGCCCCCTGCGCGGCATCGCGGCGGGCAGCGTCATCATCGCGGGCGCCCAATGCCTGGTCACCACGCTCACCATGCCGACCGGCTGGTGGATCATCGGCCGCTCGCCCACCAAGATCCTGACCGGCGATCCAGCGCGGCCCTTCCTGTTTGACGTCGGTGACCGAGTGAAGTTTCGCCGCATTCGCAGCGATGACGAGGCCTTCCGATGACCGAAGCCCGGCTCCGCGTGGTCTTTGCCGGCCCGCATGTCACCTTTCAGGACGCCGGGCGGCGCGGCATGATGCGCTTTGGCGTGCCCGCCTCTGGCCCGATGGATGCCAAGGCCTTTGCCATCGCCCAGGCCGCTTTGGGCAACCCGCCTGGCGCCACCGCGATCGAGGTCTCGTTGGGGGGCCTGACGCTGGAGGCGGTTTCGGGTGCCGTCACGCTCGCCGTCGTGGGCGGCGGGTTTGTCGTGCAGAAGGGGGCAGAGCGGCGCGGGTCCTGGGAAATCATGCATCCGGCTCCGGGCGAGCGCCTGGTGATCCGCCCCGGCCCCTGGGGCAGCTGGACCTATCTGGCCTTTGCCGGTGTGCTGGAGGCGCCCGCCTGGTTGGGCAGTCACGCCACGCATGGGCCTTCGGGCCTCGGCGGCGGCAAGCTCGTGGCCGGGCAAGAGATCGTGGTGACCGCGCCGCGTGTCTTGCGCCGGGACGGCCCAATTCCCTGCCCGGTCTGGGCACGGCCCAGGGCCGTTCTCAATGCCGTGGCCGGGCCGCAGGACCGCTTTTTCTCTGCCGAGACACTCGCCGATTTCGCCAGCCAGCCCTTCCATCTGACCGATGCCTATGACCGGATGGGGGTGCGGCTGCGCGGCCCCGCCTTGCGGCCTGAAGGCGCCCTGTCGATCCCGTCGGAGGCGATCCTGCGTGGTTCGGTGCAGGTCTCGGGCGAGGGGGTGGCGACGGTGCTGCTGGCTGACCACCAGACCACCGGCGGTTACCCGAAGATCGCCACGATCCTCTCCGACGATCTCGACGGTTTCGTTCAGTTGCGGCCCCGTGACACCGCGCGTTTCCGCTTCATCTCGCCCGCCGAGGCGGTGGCGCTGGCGCGGCGGCGGGCCAGGGCCTTGCAGGCCTATCTGGCTCGGCCCGCCGTGGACTAGAGTTCACCGCATCACGAAGGGGTCCGGGATCGGCGCATCCGAGGTGCGCAGCCAGACCGTCTTGGTCGTGGTGTAGTCCAGCGCCGCCGCAAGCCCGCCCTCGCGCCCGTGGCCCGAAAGCCCGTGGCCGCCAAAGGGCGCGATGGGCGAAACGGCCCGGTAGGTGTTGACCCAGACCACCCCGGCCCTGAGCGCGCGGATCATCCGGTGCGCCCGGGTCAGGGACCCCGTGAAGACGCCCGAAGCCAGACCATATTCCGTGTCATTGGCCAGCTGGATCGCCTCCTCCTCGGTGTCGAAGGTGACCACCGACAGGACCGGGCCGAAGAATTCCCGCGCCAGCGCGGGGGCATCGGGGGTTTCGGAACAGTCGATGATCGTCGGCGGGAAGTAGAAACCCGGGCCGGGCAGGGCGGTGCCGCCGGTGACGAGGCTTGCGCCCTTGGCGAGAGAGGCTGCGATGGTGGCCTCGATATGCGCGCGCTGGCGTTGGGTGCACAGGGGGCCGACCTCGGTCGTCATCAGGTCGGGGGCGGCGATGCGGATCGCCTCGGCCTTGGCTTTCAGCTTGGCGAGGAAGGCCGCCTTCACGCTGCGCTGCACCAGAAGCCGCGAGCCTGCGACGCAGCTTTGCCCGGTGGCGGCGAAGATGCCCGAGACCTGGGCATTGGCGGCACTTT
This sequence comes from Rhodobacter sp. P2_H5, assembly GCF_056403335.1. Classification (NCBI taxonomy): domain Bacteria; kingdom Pseudomonadati; phylum Pseudomonadota; class Alphaproteobacteria; order Rhodobacterales; genus Rhodobacter; species Rhodobacter sp. P2_H5. The sequence goes on from NZ_JBFUFS010000023.1 coordinate 3,401, forward strand.
CCAGATCGGCATCCTCGAAGACGATGAAGGGCGACTTGCCGCCCAGTTCCAGCGAGGTCGAGGCGAGGTTTTCGGCCGAATTGCGCACCACTGCCCGCGCTGTGCCCGGCCCACCGGTGAAGGCGATATGGGCCACTTTCGGATGGCAGGTCAGGACATGGCCGCATTTCGGGCCAAAGCCGGTGATCACATTGACGACGCCGGGCGGAAAGCCCGCCTCATGGACCAGCCGCGCAAACTCCAGAAGCGGCGCCGGGCCGTCCTCTGATGCTTTCAGGACCACCGTGCAGCCGGCGGCGAGCGCCGGGCCAAGCTTGACCGCCGACAGGAACAGCTGGCTGTTCCACGGCACGATGGCCGCCACCACGCCGATCGGTTCGCGGCGCAGCCAGACCTCCATGTCCGGCTTGTCTATCGGCAGATGCGCGCCTTCGATCTTGTCGGCAAGGCCCGCGTAATAGCGATAATAATCCGCCACATAGGCAATCTGGGCCGAGGTTTCGCGGATGATCTTGCCGGTGTCTTTCGTCTCCAAGGCCGCAAGGCGCGGCGCTGCGGCCTGCACCAGATCGGCCAACTTCAAGAGCAGTTTCCCCCGCGCGGTGGCGGTCAACGCGGGCCAAGGGCCGCTGCGGAAGGCGCGGTCTGCGGCCTCGACGGCGCGGTTGACCTCGTCCTCGCGCGCTTCAGGCATCAGGGCCCAAGGCGTGCCGGTCGCCGGATCAAGGCTTTCAAACTGGGCCGCGCCGTCTTCGAAAGCGCCGTCGATGTAAAGCTGGAAGCGTTCCATCTCAGCCCCCGAATGCGGGCATGACGTCAGCAATGAAGCGTTGCAGCGAGGCTTTCTTGCGTTCGAAACTCATGCCGCTGTCGATCCAGATGGCGAATTCATCGTAGCCCATGGCCTCGTAGCTCTTCACCCGCTCAATGACCTCGGCCGGTTCGCCCACGATGTGGTTCTTGCGCAGCACCTCGGGGGCATAGGTCGCGTTGGCGGCGATCTCTGCCTCGGGGATCGCCTCCATCAGGCCCATGGTTACCGGCTTTTCATTGCGGAACCAGGCGGCGAAGTAGTTGAAGAAGACGGACAATTCCCGCGCCGCCTGCATCGCGTCCTCCTCGCTGTCGGCGACGTAAGTGTGCCGCAGGACGAGGATTTTCGGGCGCGGCAGGTCGGAGTATTTGGCGCAAGCGGAGTTGAACTTGTCCATCAAGGACTGCACTTCGCCATCGTCCTGGTGCATCGGCGTGACCTGCACGTTGCAGCCATTGGCCACGGCGAATTCGTGGCTGTTGATGTCGCGCGCCGCCACCCAGATCGGCGGATGCGGCTGTTGCAGGGGCAGGGGGGCCGAGGTGGTCTTGGGGAACTGCCAATACTGGCCGTCGTGGGCGTAATCGCCCTTCCAGAGTTCCTTGACCGCCGGGATCAGCTCGCGCATCTTCTGGCCCGCGTTCCAGGCATCCAGACCGGGCGAAAGGCGTTCGTATTCAAAGCTGTAGGCCCCGCGCGCCACGCAAAGCTCCAGCCTGCCATCCATGATGATATCGGCCATCGCGGCCTCACCGGCCAGACGGATCGGGTGCCAGAACGGGGCGATGATCGACCCGGTGCCGAGGCGCACATTCTTGGTGCGGCGCGCCAGATCCACAAGGTTCAGCAAGGGGTTGGGCGCGATGGTGAAATCCATCCCGTGATGCTCGCCCGTCCAGATCGCATGCATGCCGCCCTCGTCGGCGATGCGGCAGAGCTCGACCATCTCTTCATAGAGCTGCTGGTGCGGGACATCGGCCGAGAGCCGCTCCATATGAACGAAAAGCGAGAATTTCATGGGGTTTCTCCTGCCACTTTGGCCACGCGGCCCGAGGTCTGGTTGCCGAAATAGATGCCGAAATTGCCGTGGAGGGTCTCCTCGGCCAGCCGGTCGAGCATGATGCGCAGGGCTGGGTCGGTGATGTCGCCAAGGCTGTCGGGGGCGAGGTCAACGAAGGCGCCCTTGGCCGGCGTGCCCCCGGTGCAGGGGCAGCGGAAGGCGATGTGCTGGTGGCCGCGTGCCACGTCTTCGAAGACGGAATAGATGAAGCCGGGGGAGGCCTGCAGGTGCAGCCCGTCGAGCAGGCGGGTCAGGGCGGCAGTGGCGCCGTCGCGGCCAACCTTGGCGGTGGGCAGGGTCAAGCCGCCGAAACCGTCGTCGATCAGAAGGACGGTGCCCTCCTTCTCGATGATGGCGCTGATCACGACATCGGGGCCGGGGGCCACTGCGCTGGCGGTGGCGGTGAAATAGCTGCCCCGATAGTAGCCGAGGCCCGAGGTGGTATTGGCCGAAAACGCCTCGATCCTGCCGATCAGCAGAGCGTGGTCGCCTGCTTCGATCACCTGATGCATCGCGCAGTCGAACCAGCCCGAGACACCGGACAGGACCGGCGCGCCATGCGGACCTTGCTGCCAGTCCACCATGCCGAACCGGTCGGCGACGGGCCTTGCGAAGGTGTTGGACACCTCGCGCTGGTCTTCCGCCAGGACGTTGATCGCAAAGCCTTTTGCGGCGGTGAAGGCCGCGTAGTTGGCCGAGGCCTTCGCGATGGAAACCAGCAGAAGTGGCGGCTCCAGCGAGACCGAGGAGAAGGAATTGGCGGTGAAGCCCAGGGGTTTGCCCTCGGCCATCGTGGTGACGACCGTCACCCCGGTCATGAAGGTGCCGAAAGCGTCGCGCAGGCGGCGGCGGGCGTCAGGATCACTCATGCGCGTCTCTCCATCGGTTCGGTGGCAAGCCAGCGGGTCAGGGCTTCATTGACGGCTTCGGGGGCGGTCAGGTTGACCATGTGGCGGTGGCCTTCGATCACCACGGCCTGACCCAGCGGGGCGGCCCTGGCCATCGCCTCGGCCATCTCGGCGGTCGAGTTCGGGTCGCCCGCGCCGGTCAGCATCAGGGCCGGGCAGGCGAGGCGGCCCAGTTCGTCGGCATAGGTATCATCGCCCAGAGAAAAGGCCCTGTAGGCCGCCCCATAGCCCGCGCGGTTCACCTGAGACAGCCAACCCGCCACGGCGGCGCGCTCGGCTTCCTCGCCGGGCTGGAACCAGCGGTTCAGCGGGGTTTCAAGGTCGAACTCACCCGCCGCAATCGCATCGGCCCGCGCCACGACCGCGGCCCGCGCCTCCGGCGTCCGGCGATGGACGCCGTTCAGCAAGGCCACCCGGCGCACCTTGTCGGGATGTGTCACGGCCAGGCCCAGGGCGACCAATGCCCCCATCGAATGCCCGGCCACACTGGCCGAGGTCAGGCCCAGTTCCGCCATGGCCCTTGCGGCCCAGGCAACGTAATCCTGCAACAAGCAACCCTCGGGCAGGGCGGAGGTGCCGCCGTGCCCCGGCATATCCAGCGCGATCACCCGGCCCGGCAGGCCCATCTGCGGCCCCCAGGCCTCGGCCCGCATCCCCACGCCATGGATCAGCAACAGGGGCGCGCCGCTGCCCGCCTCGATCCAGCGCAGGGTGCTGCCGTCAGACGCCTGCAGGGTTCTTGGCGTCATGGCCCAGCTCCTCCAGATCCTTGTAGCGGTTACCGATCCGGTGATGCGGCCGCCCGCCGATCGAGGCACCCAAGGCGATCACGATTTCATCCGCCGCAGGGGCATCCGGGATCGCGAAATGGATGGTCAGGTAGTGCGACCGCGCGCCCTCATCGTCTTTGTGCATGAGCGGGATCATGATCGGCGCATTGGCACCCCCCCGCGTGTTGCAAAATGACAAGTAGGATTTCGCGCCCACCGCCGTCCGGTAGTGGTTGCCGAAGCGCAGGGTGTGGATCAGGGCCGAGGCATGTTCGACCTCGCCATCCAGGCCCACCACGGCGGACTTGCCATAGCCTTCAACCGCCGCCCCGCCGCCGCTGCGTTCCAGCACCATCTCGGTCAGAAGCTGGCCCAGAACCGGGGCAACCTCGCGGATCTCCGGCCCGAGGTCCTCGACAAAGCCGCGCCCGGCCCAGGGGTTCTTGATCACGGCAGCGGCGGCGATCAGCACCAGGGGGCGCGGCGCCAGTTTGCCACCTTCGATGAAGGTGGTCTCGACATGGGTCAGGGTCTTGCGGATCTGCGCGGGCATGAGTCTCTCTCCGTGGTTTCTCCTATCTTGGTATACCATAAGACAACATGTCAAGAAAACTTGCATGCCCCGGCGAAAAATGCTTAAAGGGTGCCATGGACCAGCCCTATGACGACCTGAAGATCGACCAGATGCCCCAGACCCTGCGCGAGATCGTGCTGGGCCGGATGCGCGACGCCATTCTGTCGGGCCGTTTCGCCAGCGGCGCGCGGCTGGTGGAGCGCACTTTGTGCGATCAACTCGGCGTCAGCCGCTCCGTCGTGCGCGAGGTGATCCGCATTCTCGAGGCCGAGGGTCTGGTCGAAGCCCTGCCCAACCGGGGCCCCACGGTGGCGACGCTGGACTGGGCACAGGCGCGGCAGATCTATGACATCCGGCTCTTGCTGGAGCAGGGCGCCGCCCGCGCCTGCGCCGAAGTGGCCGATGCCAGCGTGAAGGCCCGCCTGACCGAGGCTTTGCAGGGCATCGAAGCGGCCTTTGCAAAGGGCCAGAGCCTCGCCCTCTTTCAGGCCACCACAAAGTTTTACGAGGTGATCTTCCTCTCCGCCGGCCACGAGATCGCCTGGGAGATCGTCCAGCGTCTGAACGGCCGCATCAGCCGGTTGCGCGCTTTGACCCTTGCCACGCGCGAACGCAATGTCTCGGGTCTGGCCCGGATGACGCGGATCTGCACGGCCATCGCGGCCAATGATGTGGCGGGCGCGGGCCAGGCCGTCCACGACCATCTGACCGAGGCCGCCCAGATCGCCCGCCGCCTTCTGCAAGCCGAGGAAAGCTGATGCCCGCCTATTGGATCGCCCATGTCACCGTCACCGACCCCGCCCGCTACAAGGGCTATCAAGCGCTCGGCCCCGCTGCCTTTGCCGCCCATGGCGGGCGCTTTCTGGCGCGCGGCGGCGAAAGTGACGTGGTGGAAGGCCCGGCGGATTATGAGCGCCATGTCGTGATCGAATTCCCCAGCCTTGCGGCGGCGCGTGCCTGCTATGCCTCGCCCGAATATGCCGCCGCACGCGCCGAACGCACGGGGGCGGCCAAGGTGCAGATCATCATCGTCGAGGGTCTGCCGGGGTGATCCTGGTCGAAGGCCTGCCCGCCTGACCCCCAACCCATTTGCGCTTTGCCCAAATACTCCGGAGGGGCGCGGGGAGGCTGGCCTCCCCGCCCCGGCCCCAAGCGACCGGCCCGAACTTCAGCGCAAGCCGCTCGGCGGTTGGCCGAACTGCTGGCGAAAGGCGCGTGACAGGGAAGAGGCGCTGGAAAACCCGGTTCGCAGCGCGACCTCGGCCAAAGGGTGCCGCGTGTCGGTGATCATCCTGCGGGCCGCCTGCAGGCGCAGAAGCAGCGCAAAGGCCGCAGGCGTGGTCTGCAAGGTCTGACGGAACAGGGTCTCCATCCGGCGGGGCGACAGGCCGATGGCCGCTGCCGTCTCCGCCGCCGTCTCGGGCGTATCAATCCGCGCCTCCATCCGCGCCACGGCCTGCGCCACCCTCGGGTCCAACCGCAGGTCGCTGATTGGGGAGGGCGCCACCTGCGGCTCGCTTCCCGGGCGCGGCATGGTCAGGAAGGACGCCGCGACCTGCCGCGCCAGACCCGGGCCGTGGCGACTGCCGATCAGATGCAGCATCAGGTCGGCGGCAGGGGCGGCCCCTCCCGCCGTGAAACGGTTGCGGTCGATCACCCAGCGGTCGGGCACCACATCGACATCGGGGTGGGCGGCGGCGAGATCCTCCTGATCCTCCCAATGCACGGTGGCGCGGTGGCCGGACAGCAGCCCGGCCCGCGCCATGACCCAGGGGGCCGCATCAATCCCGCCGACCGCCAGGAACCGCCCCGCCATCCGCGACAGATCGCGGATCAGCGGTACCGTCGCCACCTCGGACTGCCGGAACCCCGCGATCACCACCAAGGCATCCGCACCCTCGGCCGCGGCCAGGGGGCCGGAGGAGGGCAGCTCGATCCCGCAGGTCAGGGGCACCGCCCGCCCATCGGGCGACACCACGCGCCAGCGGTAGGCCTCATGCCCGAGATGCCGGTTGGCCGACCGCATCGGGTCGAGGGTCGAGGCGACCTCCAGAATCGAAGACTGCGGCAGGACTAGCAGGGCCAGCGTCAAAGCCTCTCGCGAGGACGTGAAAATTGATGCGCTTTTTGACATGAGGATTTCGTAAATCGTCAAGCGCGCCTTGCCAAGCCCGTTATGGTGCCGGCAACCCAATCGGAGGACCCCCATGCCGCTTTCCATGAACCGCGAAGTTTTCATCACCTGCGCCGTCACCGGATCGGGCGGCACGCAGGACCGCTCCCCCCATGTGCCGCGCTCGCCCGAGCAGATCGCCAAATCCGCGATCGACGCCGCCAAGGCCGGCGCCGCCATCGTCCATTGCCACGTCCGCGACCCGGAATCCGGCAAACCCTCGCGTGATCCGAAGCTGTACCGCGAAGTGACCGAGCGGATCCGCGATTCGGGCACCGATGTCGTCCTGAACCTGACCGCCGGCATGGGCGGCGACCTTCTGTTCGACGGCACCGAGAAGATGAACCAGATGGCGGGCCATTCCGACATGGCCGGCGCCACCGAGCGCGTCGCCCATGTCGTCGAATGCCGGCCCGAGATCTGCACCCTCGACTGCGGCACGATGAACTTCAACGAGGCCGATTACGTCATGGTCAACACCCCCGGCATGCTGCGGGACATGGCCAAACGGATGACGGCGGCGGGTGTGCGCATCGAGATCGAGGCGTTTGACACCGGCCACCTCTGGCTCGCCAAGGAACTGGCAAAAGAGGGCGTCATCCCCGCCCCGACCCTGGTGCAGCTCTGCATGGGCGTACCGTGGGGCGCGCCGGATGACCTCAACACCTTCCTCGCCATGGTCAACAACGTGCCGTCGGATTGGTTCTGGAGCGCCTTCTCCATCGGCCGCAACCAGATGCCCTATGTCGCTGCCGCCGTTCTGGCCGGCGGCAACGTCCGCGTCGGTCTGGAGGACAACCTCTGGCTCGACAAGGGCGTGCTGGCCACCAACGCGCAACTGGTCGAACGGGCCGTGACCATCATCTCCAACCTCGGCGCCCGGGTGATCACCCCGGCCGAGGTGCGGGCGAAGCTGAAGCTGGAGAAGCGGGCGCCGGTGGCGAAGTGAGGATGAGATGTCGAAATATCGACTTTGGATCATCGGAATACTGGCTGGCCTTGGTGCTTTGGCACTCGCCTGCGCCCCGGTCATCAATTGGGTAACCCCTGCGGGCAAGCCTTTACAGAATGCCGAGTGCGTTAACAGTGTGGACCCGGCCAAGCCTACTCCTCAGATCTGCCCGGCCCGTACGGTAGAAGATAACGCCGCCGATCAGGCAAAATGCAAAGCGGAAGGTGGCGTAGTCGGGATGTACGATATTTTGATGGGGGGCGTGAATTGCGTCTATCCCTATCCTGATGCTGCTGACTCGGGGAAGTCTTGTTCTAAATCAACGGACTGCTCACTCTTTTGCGATGGAGACACCCACCAATGCGCGGCTCAGAGAGGGCGAGGCTCCTGGGCCCAACTTGATGAAAACGGGCACCTGCAAGAGATCGTCCAATAAGGAAAATCGAAGGGTACTATGATGACACGGAAAGCAGCAATCATCGGTGGCGGCGTTATCGGCGGCGGTTGGGCGGCGCGGTTCCTGCTGAACGGCTGGAACGTCTCGGTCTTCGACCCGGACCCGCAGGCGGAGCGCAAGATCAGCGAAGTGCTGGCCAATGCGCGGGCGGCCCTCCCCGCCCTCAGCGATGTGCCGATGCCCGCCGAAGGCAAGCTCAGCTTTGCCGCCACCATCACAGAGGCGGTGGAAGGCGCGGATTACATTCAGGAATCCGTCTCGGAACGCCTCGACCTCAAACACCGGGTCTTCTCGCAGATCCAGCAATCGGCGGGTCTGGGCACGCCCATCGGCTCCTCCACCTCGGGCTTCAAGCCTTCGGAACTGCAGGAGGGGGCGGCCAACCCCGGGGTGATCTTCGTCGCCCACCCGTTCAACCCGGTTTACCTTCTGCCGCTGGCCGAGGTCGTCCCCTCGCCCCGGTCGGACGCCAAGGTGATCGAGGCGGCCAAGCAGATCCTCAAAGAGATCGGCATGTTCCCCCTGCATGTCCGCAAGGAGATCGACGCCCATATCGCCGACCGCTTCCTCGAAGCCGTCTGGCGCGAGGCTTTGTGGCTGGTCAAGGACGGCGTCGCCACCACGGAGGAAATCGACGAGGCGATCCGCATGGGTTTCGGCCTGCGCTGGGGCCAGATGGGCCTGTTCGAGACCTACCGCGTGGCGGGCGGCGAGGCCGGGATGAAGCATTTCATGGCGCAGTTCGGGCCGTGTCTCACCTGGCCCTGGACCAAGCTGATGGACGTGCCCGAGTTCAACGATGAACTCGTCGACCTGATCGCTGGCCAGTCCGATGCGCAATCGGGCATGCACACGATCCGCGAGCTGGAGCGGATCCGCGACAGCAACCTGATCGGCTTCCTGCGCGCCTTGAAAGACCGCAACTGGGGCGCGGGCAAGGTCCTGCGCGAACATGACGAGGCTCGTGCTGCCGTTTTCAACGCGGCCACCGACACCGCGCCGAAGGCCGCGCCCCTCGCCATGGCCCATATGCAGGTCCTGCCCGGCTGGATCGACTACAACGGCCACATGACCGAAAGCCGCTATTACTTTGCCAATTCCGAGACCGTGGATGCTTTCCTGCGGCTGATCGGGGCGGGGATGGATTATGTGAAGGCGGGGCACTCCTACTACTCCGCCGAGACCCACATCCGCCACCTGGGCGAGGCGAAGCTGGGCGACAGGCTGCTCGGCACGGTGCAGATCATCTCGGCGGACGAGAAGCGCTTCCGCTCCTTCGTGCGCATCATGAAGGGCGACGAATGCGTGGCGACCATCGAGCAGCTTTGCCTGCATGTCGACATGGCTGCCGGCAAGACGGTTGCGGCAGCGCCCGAGGTCTGGGCCAAGCTGAAGGCCATCGCTGACGCCCAAGCCTCCCTGCCACTGCCCGAAGGCGCCGGCCGCGCCGTGGGGCAGAAGAAGTGAAACGCGTCCTCATCACCGCAGGCGCGAATGGCATTGGCCTTGTGATGGCCGAGGCCTTCCAGGCCGCTGGCCACCGCGTTTGGGTGACGGACGTCGATGCGGCGATGATCGCCGCCCTGCCGCCGGGCATCAGGGGCAGCCATGTCGATGCCGCCTACGAACTGGCGATGGAGGCCCTGTTTGCCGATATCGAGAAGGACTGGGGCGGGCTCGACGTGCTTTGCGCCAATGCCGGGATCAAGGGGCCGACGGCGGCCATCGAGGATATGCCGCTGGAGGCCTGGCACCAGTGCCTCGGCGTCAACCTCGACGGCGCGATGCTGGCGGCGAAATATGCCGCCCGCCTGATGAAACCGGCGAAGGCGGGGGTGATGATCTTCACCTCCTCCACCTCCGGCCTCTACGGCACGCCGTATCGCGCGCCCTATGTGGCGGCGAAATGGGGCGTCATTGGCCTGATGAAGACCGTGGCGATGGAACTTGGCCCCTATGGCATCCGCGCCAATGCGATCTGCCCCGGCTCGGTCACCGGCCCGCGCATCGACGCGGTGATCGCGGCCGAGGCGGAGGCCAAGGGCCTGACCCCCGATGCCGTGCGGCAGGGCTATGCCTCGGGCACCGCCCTCAAACGCCTCTCCGACCCGCAGGACGTGGCCGAGATGGCGCTTTTCCTCGCCTCCGACGGCGCGCGCATGGTCTCGGGCCAGGCGCTGGCGGTCGATGGCATGACCTACAACGTGGACCCGCAATAACCGCAAAGGGATGGGACCTATGGATTTCGGCCTGAACGAAGAACAACAGATGATCGTCGACACGACCCGCACCTTCGTGGAGCGGGAGCTTTACCCGCATGAGGCCGCGGTGGAGCGGACCGGTCACTTGCCGCTGGAGCTGATCCGCGAGATCCAGAAGAAGGCGATGGAGGCGGGCCTCTACGCCGCCAACATGCCCGCCGAAGTGGGCGGGGCGGGGCTCGATACGCTGAGCTGGCTGCTCTACGAAAAGGAGCTTGGCCGGGCCAACTACGCCCTGCACTGGACCTGCGTCGCGCGCCCCTCGAACATCCTGTTGGCCGGCAATGCCGAACAGCGCGAGCAGTACCTGATGCCCTGCATCCGGGGCGAGACCTGGGATTGTCTGGCGATGACCGAGCCCGGCGCGGGCTCCGACCTGCGCGGCATGAAGGCCTCGGCCCGTGAGGATGGTGATGACTGGGTGCTGAACGGCACCAAGCATTTCATCTCTCACGCCGATCTGGCCGGCTTCACCATCGTCTTCATGGCGACTGGCGAGGAGGCCACCCCGCGCGGCCCGAAGAAGAAAATCACCGCCTTCTTCGTCGACAAGGGCACCAAGGGCTTCAACGTCCGTGACGGCTACCGCAACGTCTCGCACCGCGGCTACACCAATGCCGTGCTGGAGTTCGACGACTGCCGCATCAACAAGCGCCAGATCCTCGGCGAGGCGCACAAGGGCTTTGAGGTGGCGAATTCCTGGCTGGGCGCCACCCGCCTGCAGGTCGCCTCCACCTGCCTCGGCCGCGCCGAGCGCGCAATGGGCCATGCCCTGAGCTATGCCGCCGAGCGCAAGCAATTCGGCCAGCAGATCGGCAAGTTCCAGGGCATCTCCTTCAAACTCGCCGACATGGCGATGGAGCTGAAGGCCGCCGAACTCCTCACCCGAGAAGCCGCCTGGAAATACGACCAGGGCTCGGTGACCGAGGCCGACATGTCGATGGCCAAGCTGAAAGCCACCGAAGTGCTGGCGATGATCGCCGATGAGGCGATCCAGATCCACGGCGGCATGGGCCTGATGGAGGAACTCCCCCTGGAACGTATCTGGCGCGATGCGCGGGTCGAGCGGATCTGGGAGGGTACCTCGGAAATCCAGCGCCACATCATCAGCCGCGAACTTCTGCGCCCCTTGGGCGCCTGACCCGCCGGAGCGACGATTTTTCGGCGAAAAATCAGGGGGCGCTGCCCCCTCGCCCGTGCCGGGCTCACCCCCGGGATATTTATGGACCAATGAAATGCACGAGATCTTAACCATTTGCTGCCATCATGACATCACCGAACAGGGGGGGACCCCGATGACGGTGACCGGTGAAGATTCCCTGCCTCGTTGGATCGGGGCAGGGCGTCTTGCCGCGCAATTTCAGTGGTCCATAAATATCCCGGGGGTCCGGGGGCTGGCCCCCGGCCGCCTCAACCGGTGCGGAGCCTTGGCATGACGCGCCTCGACCGCCTGTTGCGACCGAAGACCATCGCCGTTCTGGGCGCGGGCTGGGCCCTCAATGTCATTGAACAATGCCGCAAGATGGGCTTTGTGGGCGAGGTCTGGCCGGTGCATCCGACCAAGGCCGAGATTGGCGGGCTGAGGGCCTATGCTTCTCTCGCCGATCTGCCCTCTCCTCCGGATGCGACTTTCATCGGGGTCAACCGGTTCGCGACGATCGATGTCGTGGCGGAACTGGCTGCCATGGGCGCCGGCGGGGCAATCTGCTTTGCCTCGGGCTGGACCGAGGCGGGCGAGCCCGAGTTGCAGGCGCGGCTGGTTGCGGCGGCGGGCGAGATGCCGATCCTCGGGCCGAATTGCTACGGCGTGATCAACTACCTTGATGGCGCGCTCCTCTGGCCCGACCAGCATGGCGGAGTTCCGGTGGAGAAGGGCGTGGCGCTGATCAGCCAGTCTTCGAACATCGTCATCAATCTTGGCATGCAGAAGCGCGGGCTTCCGGTGTCTTATGTCGCCTGCCTCGGCAATGCCGCCGTGGTGGGGCTGGCCGAGCTTGCCGGCGCCTTGCTGGATGATCCCCGAGTCACGGCGCTTGGCATGTATATCGAGGGCATCGACGATGCCGCGGCCTTTGCCCGCCTGGCCCAGCGGGCCCGCGCCATGGGCAAGGGGATTGTCCTGATCAAATCGGGCAAGACCGAGCTCAGCCGTACCGCCGCTGCCTCGCATACCGCATCCTTGGCCGGGGGCGGCGCCGCTTCAAGCGCCTTCCTGCGCCAGATCGGGGTGGCGGAGGTCAACACGCCCTCCGAGCTGATCGAGACGCTGAAGATCTTTCACGTCCATGGCCTGGGGCTGGGCACCGCGCTCTGCTCGCTGTCCTGTTCGGGCGGTGAGGCGGGGCTGGTGGCGGACCTCGCCGCGCCCTTCGGCATTGACTTCCCGCCGGTGCCGGCGCCTGTCCGACAGCGGCTGGGCGAGATCCTGGGGCCGATCGTGACCGTGGCCAATCCCTTGGATTACCACACCTTCATCTGGGGCGACGGGCCGCGCACCACGGATGTCTTCACCACGATGCTCTCGGGCTATGACGCCGGCATCTATATCATCGACACGCCGCGGGCGGACCGCTGCGATCCTTCCGGCTATCAGCCGGCGCTCGATGCGATCGTGGCGGCGCAGGCCAACACCGGCAAGCCGGCCTTCCCTGTCGCCTCGATGCCGGAGAACTTCGGTGAGGCTGAGGCGGCGCGGCTGATCGATTCCGGCGTCTGCGTGCTGATGGGTCTGGAAACCGCGCTGGCCGCGCTGCGTGCGGCGCAGACCCCAGCCGGGCCTGCGGCCTGGGTGCCGCTGCCCCCCGTGGTGGAGCGGGCGAGCCATCTCTTGTCGGAGGCCGAGGGCAAGGCCCTCCTCGCCCGGGCGGGCGTGGCGGTGCCGCGTTCGGTCAGTGGCGCCACCCTGGCCGAGGTGGCGGCCCAGGCCGGCACAATGACCGCGCCTTTCGCGCTGAAGGGCCTGGGCTTTGCCCACAAGACCGAGGCCGGGGCGGTGCGGCTTGGCCTGACCTCGCTGGAGGGGCAGGCGGAGATGGCTGGCGCCACCGGCTACCTGCTGGAGGAGATGGTGACGGGTGCGGTGGCGGAAATCCTCGTCGGGCTCCGCCGCGACCCGGTCTATGGCGTCAGCCTGACGCTGGGCATGGGCGGGGTGACGGCGGAGGTTCTGGCCGATACCGTGACGCTGGTCCTGCCCGCGACCGAGGCGGAGGTTCTCTCCGCCCTGCGCAAGCTTAGGCTTTGGCCGCTGCTGGATGGCTACCGGGGCCGCAAGCGGGCGGATGTGGCGGCGCTGGCCGCCTTGGCGGTGCGGCTGGGCGCCTTGATGGCCGAGGATGCCCGCCTTGAGGAAATTGAAATCAACCCCGTTCTGCTCCGCGACAGCGGCGCCGTGGCGGTGGATGCCCTGATCAGGAGAGCGTAAGATGGACATGGTAACCGAAGGCCCGATCAAGACCCGGCGGGAGGGCGCGATCCTCGAGGTCACGCTGGACCGTCCCAAGGCCAACGCGATCGACCTCAAGACCAGCCGGATCATGGGGCTGACCTTCCGGGCGTTCCGGGATGATGACTCGCTTCGGGTCTGTATCCTGCGGGCGGCGGGGGAGAAATTCTTCTGCCCGGGGTGGGATCTGAAGGCTGCCGCCGATGGTGACGCCGTGGATGGCGACTATGGCGTTGGCGGCTTTGGCGGGTTGCAGGAATTGCCCAACCTGAACAAGCCGGTGATTGCCGCCGTGAATGGCATCTGCTGCGGCGGCGGGCTGGAGCTGGCCTTGTCCTGCGATCTGATCCTGTGCTCGGACAATGCGACCTTCGCCCTGCCGGAGATCCGGTCCGGCACCGTGGCCGATGCCGCCTCGATCAAGCTGCCCAAGCGGATTCCCTATCATGTCGCGATGGATCTTCTGCTGACGGGCCGCTGGTTCGATGCCGAGGAGGCGCTGCGGTGGGGGATTGTGAAGGAGATCACCTCTCCGGCCGATCTGCTCGCCAAGGCCTGGGATCTGGCGCGGCTGCTCGAGTCTGGCCCGCCGCTGGTTTACGCGGCGATCAAGGAAGTGGTCCGCGAGGCGGAGGCCTTGCGGTTCCAGGACGCGTTGAATCGCGTGACGAAGCGGCAGCTTGCGACGGTGGACAAGCTTTATTCGAGCGAGGATCAGCTGGAGGGGGCGCGGGCCTTTGCCGAGAAGAGGGACCCGGTCTGGAAGGGGAAATGAGTGTGCAATCAGGGGGATTGCACGCGTGCAATGTGACGTAAGGGGTTGATATAATTTGGGAAGATGAATCTTATTCACCTTTTGTTAAGGCGGGATGGGTGGGAAAGCCCTTCGGGTCAGCCGCGCCGGGGCTGGAATTGCAGCGTGTTTGGGTCCAGCATGCGATAGGGCGGGATCGACAGATTCCGGGCCGCAGGGCCCTTGGTGAGCAATCCGTTCACGCCGAACTCCGATCCGTCACAGGTGCAAGTCCAATGGGAGCCTGCCGCCGTGACAACGCAGCCTTGCTTCGGGCAAACCAGGCTGTAGGCGATGAAGCTGCCATCAGGGGTGGCGCGGCGATTTTGGTCCAGCGCTGAAGCTTCGGCAGGCAGATTGGCGTTGCGCGCCAAGGGATCGCGAAGGCTGGTCAACTTGATAGCCTCGGCTGCCGCGATGGTCCTTTTGGTCCGGTGCAAGATGGCAATGGGCCGACCGTAGGCGATGATCCTCTCGTATTGGTTCTCGGGCAGTTGCCGCAGGTCAATGGTCGCCGCTTCGGCAAGAAGCGCATCAATGTAGCGCTGCTCGGCCACGACGTCTTCGGAGGGGGCCATGCTGTGGATCAGCCCCCAAGCCCCATAGCCAACGGCAAAGGCGCCCGTCGACAGGGTGGCCGCATGCAATAAAAGGTCGCGGCGGGAGAAAACGCTTGGGGGCATTGGGCGGCCTTCAATCTCGTCAGAGGAGGCTAGCATCGGCCCAGGGCTCTGACGAGATGAATTTCGGGCGCCCCAGCCCGACAAGGCGAGGCTCCGGGGGAGCCTTGCCCGGGACGGTTGGCCGGAGGCGTGAGCTGGAGGCCAAGGGGGTTCATGCAGCAAGCTGCAGGTTGGAAAATCGGGGCGCGCCTGACTGGGGTGGGCGCGGGAACGCGCCTGCCCGGGGGCAGGCAGGCGCGGCCCGATTTGTCGCGGGACAAATCGGGCAAGAAGCCCCTTTGTCGGGTCAGGGTTTTGGCGGGATGACCTTGCCGGGGTTCATCAGGTTCTGCGGGTCCAATGCCGCCTTCACGGCGCGCATCACGTCCAGCGCCACGGGGTCCTTGCGGCGGGCCATGGTGTTCAACTTCGACAGGCCCACGCCGTGTTCGGCGGAGAAGCTGCCGTGGAGGTCTTGCACCACGTCCTCCACCGCCTCGATCACCGCGTCGTAGAGGGCGGGGTCGTCGCGGGTCGGGTAGACGGTGAAGTGGATGTTGCCATCGCCGAGATGGGCGACCGAGAGGGTTTCGGCCCCGGCGTCGAGGGCGGGCAGGCGGGCTTCTATGCGTGTGAAGAAGTCGGGCACCAGATGCAGGGGCAGGGCGATGTCGGTGTCGATGGTGGGCTGGCGGGCGATGGTGATTTCGGCCGCCAATTCGCGGCGCTTCCACATGGCGAGGCGCTGGGCGTCGTTCTGGGCGATTTCGGCATCGAGGACCGCGCCGGTTTCGATCAGGGCGCCGAGGGTATCTTCGAGGAGGGCGGTGAGGGGCACGGTGCCGTCGGGACCGGGGGTGTAGTCCTTCGGCGCAGTGGCGGCGAGTTCGACGAGGATATTGGTCTCATACCGCCGGTCGAAGGGCAGGCGGATGTCGGGGCGGGCCTCGGACAGGCGGCGCATAAAGCTGGCGGGCATGTATTCGAAGGCCTCGACCTGGCCGCCCGAGGCTTCTTGCAGGCGGTTCAGGAGGGTGAGGGCGTCGGGGAGGCTTCGGGCGGCGAGGGTGGCCGTGGCATAGGCTTTCGGGCGCGGCACCAGCTTCATGACGGCGGCGGTGATGACGCCCAAGGTACCCTCGGCCCCGATGAACATCTGGCGCAGGTCGTAGCCGGAGTTGTTTTTGTGCAGTTCCGACATGAGGTTGAGGATGCGACCATCGGGCAGCACCACCTCCAGCCCCAGACACAGCGCGCGGGTGGAGCCGTAGCGCACGACGTTGGAGCCGCCGGCATTGGTGCTAAGGACGCCGCCGATCATCGCCGAGCCACGGGCGCCGAACCAGAGCGGGAAGTAGAGGCCCTGGGCTTCGGCGGCGTCGTGGAGGCTCTGCAGGACAACCCCGGCCTCGACCACGGCGATGCGGGTTTCGGGGCGGATCTCGCGGATCTGGTTCAGGCGCTCGACCGAGAGCATCAACCCGCCCCGGGTCATCGCGCCGCCGACGAGGCCGGTGAGGCCTGCGACCGGGATCACCGGGATCTTGTGGCGGGCGGCAAGGCGCAGGGTGGCGGCCACCTCCGCCGTATTGGCGGGGCGGGCCACGGCGAGGGGTTCGGGGTGGTAATGGCCGCTCCACTCCTCGCCATATTTGGCGAGGCCTGCGCCGGTGATCACATGGGCGGGGCCGAGGAGGGTGCGGAGGTCATCCAGAAGGGTCATTTCACGGCCTTCAGAAGGTCGAGGACTTGCGGGCCGAGCGCCGCGACGATGGTGGCGACGCCCTTGGCATTGGGGTGCAGGTGGTCGTCCTGCAGGAACTGGCCCATGGCGGCGGGGTCGGGGTTCACGGCGAGGAAGGGGCCGAAGAAATCCGGGAAGAAGAGGGTGTGATACTGGGCGGCAAGCTCGGGGTAGATGGCGTCGAACTGGGTGCGGTAGTCGGGGCCGAAGTTGCGGGTGGACTTGATGCCGACGAGGAGGATCGGGATCTTGCGGCTGGTCGCCTCCTTCAGGATGGCGTCGAGATTGGAGCGGCTTTGCGCCGGGTCGATGCCGCGCAGCATGTCATTGGCGCCGAGGTTGACGATCAGCGCCTTCACGCTGGGCGACAGGGTCCAGTCCAGCCGCGACAGGCCTCCGGCGGTGGTGTCGCCCGAGACACCGGCATTGGCGATCGTGACATCGGCGCCTTGCGCGCGCAGCCAGTCCTGCAGCTGGGCGGTGAAGCCCTGTTCGCGCGGCAGGCCGAAGCCCGCCGTCAGACTGTCGCCCAAAGCGGCGATGGTCACCGAAGCCATGGCGATCGGCGCCCAAAGCGCCAGCGATAACGCCAAAGTGACATTGCGCAGGGCGCGGATCGGCCCATATGACATCCAACGGCCCCGGAACAGGGGTTTGAAAACGGTTTGGAATGGGGCGGGCATGGACAGGGTTCTCGATCTGAAAGAGGTGCGGTTGACGCTGAAGGGCAATGCCGGGCCGGTGGAGATCCTGCGCGGCATCAGCCTGGATGTGGCTTCGGGCGAGAGCCTGGCGCTGGTCGGGCCTTCGGGGTCGGGCAAATCCTCGCTCCTTATGCTCATGGCCGGGCTGGAACGCGCCTCGGCGGGCCGGGTTGCGGCTTTGGGGCAGGACCTGACCGCCTTGGACGAGGATGGTCTGGCCCGCTTCCGCAGGGGGAATATGGGGGTGGTTTTCCAAAGCTTCCACCTTATTCCGACCTTGACCGCGCTGGAAAACGTCGCGCTGCCGCTGGAGATCGCCGGGATGGCGGAGGCCGGGGCGCGCGCGCAGGCCGAGCTGGCGGCGGTGGGGCTTGGCGCAAGGGGCGACCATTACCCGAGCCAGCTGTCGGGGGGCGAGCAGCAGCGGGTGGCCTTGGCCCGCGCCTCGGCGCCGCGGCCAAGGCTGTTGCTGGCGGATGAGCCGACCGGGAACCTCGACACCGTCAACGGGGCGGCGATCATGGATCTGATCTTTCAGCTGCGCGACCGGCATGGCGCCACGCTGGTCATGGTCACCCATGCGCCGGAACTGGCGGCGCGCTGCGACCGGGTCTTGCGGATGGCCGATGGCCGCCTGGTCGAGGACAGCCGGGCCGGGGGGGCCGCGGCGTGACCGGCGCGGCCGACTGGGCGCTGGCCTTCCGCCTGGCCCGACGCGAGCTTCGGGCCGGGCTGGCCGGCTTTCGCATCCTGATCCTGTGCCTGGCCCTCGGCGTCGCCGCGATTGCCGCGGTGGGCACCCTGCGCGCCGCGATCGAGGGCGGGCTTTCCGATCAGGGGGCGGTGATCCTCGGCGGTGATGCTCAGATGAAATTCACCTACCGCCTCGCCTCGGATGCGGAAAAGCAGTGGATGGCCGCGCATGCGGCCCGGGTCTCGGAGGTGGTGGATTTCCGCTCGATGGCGGTCACCGGCGATGACCGCGCGCTGACCCAGGTCAAGGCGGTGGACGGGCTTTGGCCGCTGCTGGGCGAGGCGAGGCTGGATCAGGGCACGCTGGAGGCGGCGCTGGCCGTCAAGGATGGCGTGCCGGGCGGCCTGATGGCGCCGGTTCTCGCCGCGCGTCTGGGCCTGAAGCCGGGCGATCATTTCAAGCTGGGCAGCCAGACCTTCCGCCTTGGCGCGCTTCTGGTGACCGAGCCGGACACCGCGACGGCGGGCTTCGGCCTTGGGCCGCGCACGCTGGTGCGCACCGCCGACCTCGCGCAGTCGGGGCTTTTGGCGCCGGGCACTCTGTACGAGACGGAATATCGGCTGGCGCTGCCCGAGGGCGCCGATCTTGCCGCCCTGCAGATCACGGCCGAGCAGGCCTTCCGCGACAAGGGCATGCAATGGTCCGACCGGCGCAACGCGGCGCAGGGGATTGAGCGGTTCGTGCAGCGGATGGGGTCTTTCCTGATCCTCGTCGGCCTCGCCGGGTTGACGGTGGGGGGCGTTGGGGTTGCCTCGGCGGTGCGGGCCTTCATGGAGGCCCGGGTCGCCACCATTGCGACGCTGAAGGTGCTGGGGGCGGAAAGTGCCTTGGTCTTGCGGATTTATCTGGTGCAGATCCTGGCCATCACGGCGGTGGGCGTGGGGATCGGGCTGGTGCTGGGCGGGGGCGGGCCACTGGTTGCGGCACCGTTCCTGGCCGGGGTAATGCCCTTTCCGGTGAAGTTTGCGCTTTATCCCGCACCTCTGGCGCAGGCGGCGTTTTATGGAGTGGTGACGGGGCTGTTGTTCGCGCTCTGGCCTTTGGCGCAGGCGGTGCGGCAGGGCGCGGCCTCGCTTTATCGGGGGGCTGCGGCGCGGGTTTGGCCGAAGGCGTCGCATCTGGCGGCGATGGTTGCTCTGCTCGCGCTGTTTGTCGGCGGGGCGGTGTGGTTTTCGGGCAGCGCGATGCTGGCCTTGGGCACGTTGGGCGGGGTGTTTGCGGCGCTTCTGGTGCTGGCGCTGGCGGGTCTGGGCTTGGCGGCGCTGGCGCGCTGGGCTGCGCGGCGGGGGTTTGTGGCGGGCCGACCGGGCTTGCGGCTGGCGCTGGCGGCGATTGGCGGGCCACGGTCGGAGGCGCTGGCGGTGGTTCTGTCGCTGGGGCTGGGCCTCAGCGTGCTGGCGGTGGTGGGGCAGATCGACGCGAACTTCCGCGCCGCGATTGCGCGGGATCTGCCGGCCAAGGCGCCGTCTTTCTTCTTCATCGACCTGCAGGATGACGAGATGCCTGCCTTTACCGCGATGATGCAGGGCAATCCGGCGGTGTCGCGGATGGAATCCGCGCCGATGCTGCGCGGGCTTCTGACCCAGATCAACGGGCGCCCGGCGCGCGAGGTGGCGGGGGATCACTGGGTGGTCAGCGGTGATCGCGGCATCAGCTTTGCCGATGCGATGCCGAAAGGCACGAAGCTTGTGGCTGGCAAGTGGTGGCCCGAGGGTGACACCGGCCCGGCGGAGATCTCTTTCGCCGAGGAAGAGGCGACGGAGATGCATCTGAAGCTGGGGGACATGCTGGTGGTCAACATCCTTGGCCGGGATATCGAGGCGAAGATCACCTCGTTCCGCAAGGTCGATTTCTCCACCGCGGGGATGGGGTTTGTCATGGTGATGAACGCGGGCGCGGTGGCGGGGGCGCCGCACAGCTCGATTGCGACGGTCTATGCGGCACCGGGGGCCGAGGGTGGCATCCTGCGCGACACCTCGCGGGCCTTTCCGAATGTGACGGCGATTTCGGTGAAAGAGGCGATCGAGCGGGTCGGGCAGGCCCTGGGCGCAATTGCGATGGCGACGGTGATCGCGGCGGGGGCGGTGCTGGTGACCGGGCTGGTCGTGCTGATCGGCGGGGCGGCGGCGGGGGTGCGCGGGCGGATGCAGGAAGCCTCGGTCCTGAAGGTGCTGGGGGCGACGCGGGGGCGGATTCTGACGAGTTTCGCTTTGCGGGCGGCGTTGACCGGGGCTGCGGCGGGGCTGGTCGCGATGCTGGCCGGCGGCATCGGCGGCTGGGCGGTGTTGCGGCTGGTGATGGATTTGCCCTATGCGTTCGAGCCGTGGTCGGCGGTGGGCATCGTGCTGGGCGGGATGCTCGCCACGCTGGCGGCGGGGGTGGTCTTTGCCCTGGCGCCGATCTCGGCGCGGCCGGCGCAGGTTTTGCGCTCGGCCGAGTAGCCTCCGGCGGGAGTATTTTGCCAAAGCGCAAAGGCGCGCCGATTTTGGAATTTGTGGTTGAAAAAGTCGGAAAATGGAATATGCATTCCATGAAATTCGGGATGGGCCGCGCCGTCGGGGTGTGGCCGGTGGAAAGGGACGGAACATGACTCTGCGTTTTGGGCTTTTGGGCGCTGGCCGGATCGGGAAAGTGCATGCCAAGGCGGTGACGGGCAATCCGCAGGCCAGGCTGGTGGCGGTGGCCGATGCGATGGCGCCTGCGGCGCAGGCGATTGCCGATCAATACGGCTGCGAGGTCCGCACGATCGAGGCGATCCTTGCCGCCTCGGATATTGATGCGGTGGTGATCTGCACGCCGACCGACACCCATGCCGACCTGATCGAGAAATTCGTGAAGGCGGGCAAGGCGGTGTTCTGCGAAAAGCCGATCGACCTGAGCCTCGACCGGGTGAAAGCCTGCCTGAAGGTGGTGCGCGAGGCCAAGGGCACGCTGATGGTCGGCTTCAACCGCCGCTTTGACCCGCATTTCATGGCGGTGCGGGCGGAGATCGACAGGGGCGCGATTGGCGCGGTCGAGATGGTGACGATCACCTCGCGCGATCCGGGCGCGCCGCCGGTCGATTACATCAAGCGCTCGGGCGGGATTTTCCGCGACATGACGATCCATGATTTCGACATGGCGCGGTTCCTCTTGGGTGAGGAGATCACGGAAGTGTCGGCGATGGCCTCGGTCCTGGTGGATCCGGCGATTGGGGTGGCGGGCGATTTCGACTCGGTGCAGGTGATGCTGCGGACGGCGACGGGCAAGATGGCGCTGATCTCGAACTCGCGTCGCGCCACCTATGGCTACGACCAGCGGATCGAGGTGCATGGCGCGGCAGGCCAGGTTTCGGCCGAGAACCAGCGCCCGGTGTCGATCGAGGTGGCCAATGCCAAGGGCTACACCCGCCCGCCGCTGCACGATTTCTTCATGACGCGCTATACCGAGGCCTATGCGGCGGAGATCACGGCCTTCATCGCGGCGGTGGCGGCGAAGGCGCCGGCCTTGCCTTCGGGCGAGGATGGGCTTCTGGCCTTGGCTTTGGCGGAAGCGGCGCTGAAATCGGTCAAGGAAGGCCGGACGGTTCTGGTGTCGGAAATCACCGGCTGAGGGGTTTCGCGAGGTTCAGGGTTCGCGGCGCGGGAGAGATCCTGCGCCGTTTGCTTTTGCGGAAGCGTCCGGGGCGCTGCCCCGGGCCCCGGGATATTTATGGACCAATGAAATGGGGGGGCTTAAGCCACGGTGATGGAGGTCATCATGCCGTTGGCCATGTGGTAGAGGTGGTGGCAGTGCAGGAACCAGCCTCCAGGGTTGGTGAAATCCACCGCAACCGTCACCATGCCGCCGGGGGGGACGATGACCGTGTCGCGTTTGGGGCCGTTGAAGCGGCCTTGCCCGATGTCGACGACCTGGAAATGGTGGCCGTGCAGGTGCATCGGGTGCATCATCATCGTGGGGTTCATGAACATGAGTTCCACCCGTGAGCCGAGGGCCGCCTCGAGCGGCGGGGCCTCGCCATGGGCGGCGCCGTTGATCGTCCAGCGGTAGTTGTCGCCCTGGCCGAGGGCGATGTGGAGCATCCCGTTGGCGGGTTTGACGGGGAGGGGGTTCAGGGCCGCGAGGGTGGATTCGAGCGAGAGGTCGACGTAGGGCGCTTCGTCCTCGGCCGCATCGGCGAGTTTGGTGATGGGGGCGCCTTTGGTGGCCAGGATCAGGCCGGTGCGGGCGCGGGATTTTTCGACCTGGGCGAGGATCGGGAAGGCGCCGCCCTCGGGCGGGATGGTCAGGATGAGGTCGATGCGCTGGCCTTGGGCGAGGGGGAGCAGGGGCTGGCTGACCGGGGTGACCGGGTTGCCATCGACCGCCACGATCTTTGCGCCAAGCGCGCCAGGGGAAAGCCAGAAGGCGGTGGCGGTGGCGCCGTTGATCACGCGCAGGCGGAAGGGGCCGGGGGCGACCTCGATCACCTGCGGGTCGGCGAGGGTGCGGTCGTTGGCCAGATAGGCGTCGTAGGTCACGTCATTGGCGTGGATCATCGCGGGCATCGCCATGCCGGGCATCGCGCCGGTGGCGGTGGGCGTGTGGGACATGTCCATGTGGGACATGTCCATCCCCTTCATGTCCATCCCCTTCATGTCCATTCCGGGCATGCTGCCGCCGGTCGTGTCCGTGCCTGCCATGTGATGGGCCTTGGAGGTGAGAAGCTCCTGGGCAATCTCGGCCGGGGGGCGGAAGGCGAAGTCGTGCAGCATCATCACGGCCTCGGGCATCTCGGGCGCATCTGCCTCGCGCGTGACCATGGCGGCGGCCAGAAGCTGCTGCTCGGTCAGGGTGTGGGAGTGCATCCAATGCGTGCCGGGGGTGAGGGGGAAGTCGTAGGCCTCCTCGGTGCCGGTGGGTTGAAAGCCGCCATCGGGGCGGGTGCGGTCGTCGGTGTTCTTGTAGAGCACCTGGCCGTGGTAATGCAGGATCAGGTCGGTGCCGCTGTCATTGCGGACAGGGCCCTGAAAGCGGTCGCCTTCCCTGGCGAAGATGCCGGAGGTGCCATCGGGGCCGGTGATGCCGTAGACGGTGGCGGCGCGGCCCAGAACCTCGAGCTGGCGGGAGGCCACGGTCAGGGCGGGGGATGCGGCGCGCGCCAGACGGGGCAGGGCGGGGACCAAGGCGAGGCCTGCGGCGGCGGACAGGAATTGGCGGCGCGTCGGGGTCATGGTGGCCTCACTATGGCGGATGGGCGTCAGTTGGTGATCAGAAGATAGTCGGCAGCTGTGCTGCCGTCATTGGCGATGGTCACAAGGAAGCGGTCACTTTCGCGTGGCACAAAGCCGCAGAGCGCGGAAGGCCCGGCAGATTGGTCCTGACAGACGGGGTTGCCCGCCGCATCGGTCACCTTCAGCGTCACAGGGCCGCCGAACAGGCGCAGAAGTCCGATCTCGCCATAGCTTTGGCCCGCCATCGGCAGGGCGAAGGTCGTCGCCCCGTTGGGAGCTTGGCGCAGGGCGGTGACCTCGGCCACCGGGGCGGGCGGGGCGAGGTCCGAGCGGGCATCGGCGATCACGTCGCGCAGGATGTCGCCTTCGGGCGCCAAGTCGCGGGCCTGATCGAGCAGCGCGGGGATTGCCAGCGTGCCGGGCAGGGGGGCCGCGGTCGCGGGGTCGGGGACGACCTGCGGGGCTTCGGCGGGCGGGACGGGTGCGGGGTCGGCTTTGGCCTTCTTCTTCTTGCTCTTGTCGGCGGGCTTTTCGGGCGGTTTGGGTTCGGCCACCGGCTCCGCCGTGGCGCGTGTCACCTCGCGCAGGGTGACGCTGGCCATCAGGCGGGCGGCGGCGAGCAGCAGAACCGGGTCCTTGAGCGCAAGTCCCATGGCCTGCAGGCGGTGCGCTTCGATCAGGCGGGCGGTGGCGCCTTCGGTCGCGGGCGCGCTTTGGGGCAGGGGGGCGAGGTTGGGCGGCGGCAGGTCATCGGCCTGGGCGGTCAGGGCGAGACACGCGGTGAGGATGGCGGCAAGGGGCAGCGGGCGCATGGGGTCTCCTTCGCGGCCATGGTGGCGGAACTGCGGGGGAAAGAGAAGCGCCCTTCCGCAGGGGGGCGGGATGGGGTTATCGTCGGGGCAAAGAGGAGCCTGCCCTTGCCCGAAATCCTGTCTGCCCGCACCCGAGAGATCCTGTCCCGCCTGATCGCCTTTGACACGGTCAGCGCCAATCCGAACATGGCCCTAATGACCTATGTGCAGGGGCTGCTGGCCGAGGCCGGGGTGGACAGCCGTCTGATCCCGGATGCGACGGGGGGCAAGGCCAACCTTTACGCCTCGGTTGGGGCGGGGGAGGGTGGCGTGATGCTGTCGGGCCATACCGATGTGGTGCCGGTCGAGGGCCAGGCTTGGACCCGCCCGCCGTTCCAGCTGACCGAGGCCGAGGGGCGGCTTTACGGGCGCGGGGCGGCGGATATGAAGGGGTTTTGTGCGGCGGCGATCTCGCTGATAATCGAGGCGGCGGGGCGGGAGGCTGCGGGCCACAGGCTGGCTGTGCCCTTGCATCTGGCGCTGTCTTATGACGAGGAAATCGGCTGCATGGGGGTGCGCTCCCTCATCACCATGTTGGAGGGGGCGCCGGTGCGGCCGCGGTTCTGCATCGTGGGCGAGCCTACGGGGATGCAGGTGGCGACCGGGCACAAGGGCAAGGTGGCCTTGCGCGCGACCTGCACCGGGCGCGAGGGGCATTCGGCGCTGGCGCCCATGGCGCTGAACGCGCTGCATCTGGCGGCGGATTTCCTGAGCGCCGTTCGGGGTTTGCAGGCGGATGTGGCGGCTTATGGCGTCAAGGACGGCGATTACGATGTGCCCTATACCACGCTCCATGTCGGCAAGATGTCGGGCGGGGTGCAGGTCAATATCGTGCCCAACACGGCGGTGCTGGATTTCGAGATCCGCTCCCTGGCCGAGGATGACCCGGCGGTTTTGATTGAACGGCTGCGCGCGAAGGCAGAGGCGATCTGTGCGCCCTTGCGCGGGCAGTTCCCCGAGGCCGCGATCAAGATCGAGCGGCTCTGGGATTATCCGGGGCTCGGCACGCCCTCGGATGCCGGGGTGGTGAATTTCGTCAAGGGGCTGACCGGGGCCAATGGCACGATCAAGGTGGCGTTTGGCACGGAAGGCGGGCTGTTCGATGCCAGGCTGGGGATTGCGACGGTGATCTGCGGGCCGGGGTCGATGGCGCAGGGGCACAAGCCGGATGAGTTCGTCTCGGTCGAGCAGATGGCGCGCTGCGAGGCGATGATGGCGGCCTTGCTCACCCGGCTTGAGGCGGGGTTTTAGATGGCGGTGACGCTGACGGCGCTGTCGGATCTTGTGACGCTGGGGTTCGACACGATCATCGACGTGCGGGCGCCGCTGGAGTTTGCCGAGGATCATGTGCCGGGCGCGATCAGCCTGCCGGTGCTGGATGACGAGGAACGCGCGCGGGTGGGCACGATCTACAAGCAGGTCTCGCCCTTCACGGCGCGCAAGCTTGGCGCCGCGCTGGTGGCGCGCAATGCGGCAAAGCACCTGGAGGGGCCCCTGGCCGACAAGCCGGGCGGCTGGCGGCCCCTGGTCTATTGCTGGCGGGGCGGGCAACGCTCGGGGTCTTTCGCCACGATTTTGGCGCAGATCGGCTGGCGGGCCGAGACGGTGGCGGGCGGCTACAAGGCCTGGCGGGCGCTGGTGGTCAAGCAATTGTACGACACGCCGGTGGCGGCGAAAGTGGTGGTGCTGGATGGCAATACCGGCACGGCGAAGACGGATCTGTTGACGATATTGGCAGCGCAGGGCGTGCAGGTGATTGATCTGGAAGGGCTGGCGCGGCATCGCGGCTCGTTGTTCGGGCATATGCCGGGCGGGCAGCCTTCGCAGAAGGCCTTCGAATGCGCGCTGGCGATGGAATTGGCGCGGCTCGACCCCGCGCGGCCGGTGCTGGTCGAGGCGGAAAGCGCCAAGGTCGGCGACCTGCGCCTGCCACCGCATCTCTGGGCCGCGATGGGCAAGGCGCCACGCATCCGCATCGCGGCTTCGCTGGAGGAGCGGGCGCGCTATCTGACGCGGGCCTATGCCGATATCGTGGCCGATGGCGCGAGGCTGGCGCAGGTGATCGACCTTCTCCGCCACGCCCATTCCCGCGAGACGATCGAGGGCTGGATGGCGCTGGCCGAGGCGGGCGATTTCGAGGCGCTGGCGCATGACCTGATGCGCGTCCACTACGACCCGCGCTATGAAAAGCACCGGGCCCGGATGGCGGTTCTGGTACGGACTATCGCGGCGCCGAGCCTTGCCGAAGCAGACTTGCCGGGTCTGGCGGCCCAGGTGCGTGCGGCGCTGGCGGAGATTGTTCTGGAAGATGGGCAAATTGCCCATCCTACAAACCAGACCTGAGTCCTTCGCCTTCTACCCATTTCCATTTGCGCTTTGCCCAAATACTCCGGAGGGGCCCGGGGAGGCTGGCCTCCCCGCCGTTCAACCGGCGACCGGGCGGTTGGTGAGGATGATCTCCGGTACACCTGCGGTGACGGTGCCGATGATCCGCGCCTCGGGGTCGCCTGCGGCGTGGAGGCGGGGCAGCAATTGGGTGGCGAGGGTGGCGGGGACGGCGGCGAGGAGGCCGCCGCAGGTTTGCGGATCGAAGAGGAGGGCGCCCTGCGGGGTGGTCAGGCCCTCGCCGCGGATCCGGCCGAGGAGGCCCGCGCGGTTGGAGGGGGCGAGGGAGGAATGTTCGCCGGCTGCCGTTAGCGCCTCGGCCCCCGGCATCAGGGGGATGGCGTCGAGCCAAAGTTCTGCGGTGGTGCCGGAGGCTTCCATCATCTCGATCAGGTGGCCGGCGAGGCCGAAGCCGGTGACATCGGTCATCGCATGGGCATGGGGGGCGAGGAGGGTCGAGGCCTCGGCCAGGGGGCGGCGCATCCGGGTGAAGCAGGCGGCCACCGCCTCGCCCAGCATGAGGTCGGGCAGGCGAGCCATGGCCATCTCGGCGGCGAGGATGGTGCCGGAGCCGATGGGCTTGGTCAGCACCAGAAGGTCGCCGGGCCGCGCGCCGCCCTTGGGCACCGGGCGCTGGGCAAGGCCGGTGACGGTGAAACCTAGCGTCAGCTCGGCGCCCTGGCTGGTATGGCCGCCGACCACATCGGCGCCGGCGGCGGTGAAGACCTCCGCTGCGGCCGCCATCACCTCGGTCAGGGTGCGGGCCTGCAGCTCGGGCGAGAGGCGGGGCAGGATGACTTGCGCGAGCGCCACTTGCGGCTTGGCTCCCATGGCCCAGATGTCGCCGAGCGCATGGATCGCGGTCAGTTCGGCCATCAGGCGCGGGTCGTGGGTGAAGGCGCGCAAATGGTCGGTGGTCAGGACCTGCACGCCGCCGATCACCCGCAGGATGGCGGCATCGTCGCCGGCGCCGGCCATGACCTCGGCCCGCTGGGGGCTGGGCAGGGCTGCGACCATGGCCGAGACGCCGACCGAGCCGACCTTGGCGCCGCAGCCACCGCAGAGCGGCTTGTCGCCCAAGGCCTCGGCCAGACCGGTGACGGCGGGGCGGGGCAGGGCGGGGGGCGCCATCGCGGGGAAATCCTCGAACTTCGCCATGAATTTGCGGTCGATCCGGTCTTTCAGGCGCCAGAGCCAGCCGCCGCCGGCGCGCAGCCCCCATTTCTCGGCGAGGGCCTTCCTTTGCCCGAGCGAGACCAGCTTGAGGTAATCCTGCTGCGGTTTGAAAGGGTGCAGGGGCGCGCCGGTCAGGGTGGCGCGCAGGTTCTCCAGCAGGATGGGGGCGGCGCGGACGGCGTAGACGCCGGCCTTGGGGCGCGGGGCCTGAGTCAAGTGGGCGCAGTCGCCGGCGGCAAAGATCAGGGGGTCGGAGCTGCGCAGATCCGGGCCCACGGCGACATAGCCCTCGTGCAGGGCGAGGCCGGTGTCGGTAAGCCAGTTTTGCGGGCGGGCGCCCGCCACCGTCAGGGTGAAGTCGGAGGGCAGTTCGGTGCCGTCCTGCAAAAGGACAAGGCCGGGCCTCGCCTCGGCCGGGGTCTGGCCTGACAGGACGATCACGCCTTGGGCCTGCAGGGCGCGGCGCAGGGCGGCGCGGCTGGCGGCGGGGAGGTGGGGCAGAAGCGTGGTCTCGCGGTCGACGAGCGTGACCTGCGGCGCGGCACCGGACTGGCGCAGGCAGTGGGCGGAGGCGAGGGCGAGCTCGACCCCGCCCACGCCGCCACCGATCACCACGATGCTTGGGGTGGGCAGGGCACGGGCCACGAAAGCCTCCCACGCTTTGGCATAGGCGCCGAGGGGTTTGGCAGAATGGGTATGCGCGCCAAAGCCCGGCAGGTCGGGCAGGTCGGAGGTGATGCCGATGTCGAGCGAGGCGAGGTCATAGGGCAGGGGCGGTCGCCCGGCGAGGTGGATCAGTTGTGCGCTGCGGTCGAGGCCTGTGGCGCGGTCGAGGATCAGCCGCGCCCCGGCAAAGCGCGACAGGCGGACGAGGTCGATCAGGATCTCCTCTCGCCGGTAGTGGCCGGCGATCAGGCCGGGCAGCATGCCGGTGTAGGGCGCCACCGGATCGGGGTTGATCAGGGTCAGGCGGACGCCGGGCAGCGGCTTCATCGCCCACATCCGCAGGACCAGGGCATGGGCATGCCCGCCGCCGATCAGCACGAGGTCACGGACGAGGGGCAGGGTCGGGTCTTGCATCGCGCACTTTCCTGAAGGTCGGCGCGAGCCTAGCGGTGCGGGCGGCCAAAGGCGAGGGAACAGGCGTTGCAAGGCTGCACTTCGTGGTCTAGCCATGGCCCATGGCCCAAAGACAGCGCATCGAGGTCAAGCAGAGCCTGCGGCTGAAGCTCTCCGCCGGGCTTCGGGCCTCGATCGACATGCTGCGGCTGGATGCGGCGGGGCTGACGCGCCAGCTGGAGGAGCAGGCGGCCGAGAATCCCGGCCTGATCCTGACCGACCCGCTGCCGCGCGACTGGCTGCCGCGCTGGGCCGGGGTGCTGCCGGGCGCGGCCCGGGCCGAGCCGATGCGCGCCGACATGGGCGAGACCACCGCCGGGCCGGGGCCGAGCCTGATGGCCCATGTGCTGGCCGGGATCGAGCGCCGGATCAAGACCGCGCCCGAGCGGCGGATCGCCCTGTTGCTGGCCGAGGCGCTGGCGCCCTCGGGCTGGCTGGACCGGCCGGTTCTGGCCATCGCCCGCGAGGCCGGGGTAAAGGTCGCCGAGGTCGAGGCCGTGCTCCACCGTCTGCAGGAGACCGAGCCGGCCGGGCTTTTCGCCCGCAACCTGGCCGAATGTCTGAAGCTGCAGGCGCAGGAGGCCGGGATCTATGATGCGGTGATGAAGGTGGTTCTGGCCAATCTGGACCTGCTGGCGCGCGGCGCCACGGCGCGGCTGGCGCAGATGGCGGGGGTGAGCGAGGCCGAGATCCTGCGCCGCTTCCGCTCGATCCGGACGATGAACCCCAAGCCGGGCACCGCCTTTGACCCGTTGATGGCCGAGACCCTGCGCGAGCCCGACCTGCTGGCCCGCAAGCGCGCCGATGCCGGCTGGGAGATCACGCTCAACGGCAGCGCCCTGCCCGAGATGCGGATCGCGGCCACGGCGGGCAGCGCGGAAAACCGCGCCGCGGCCCGGATGCTGGAGCGGATGGTGGGGGCGCGCAACGAGACCCTGCTGCGCGTCGGCACCGAAGTCTTGCGCCGCCAGCAACTTGCCCTGTCCGATGGGGCCGGCCGCCTGCAGCCGATGACCATGGCCGAGGTGGCCACGGCGCTGGACCTGCATGAAAGCACGGTCAGCCGGGTGGTGGCGGGAACCTCGGTCGACACGCCCTGGGGGGTCTGGTGGCTGCGCAAGCTGTTCAGCCGCGCCCTTGGGGCGCAGGATGGCGACGAAGCCCTGTCCGCTGCCGCGATGCGCGACCTTTTGACCCGCAAGATCGCCGGCGAGACCGCGACCGCCCCCCTGTCGGACGAGGCCCTGGCCGCGAGCCTCGCCGCCGATCTGGGGGTGACCATCGCCCGCCGCACCGTGGCCAAATACCGCGCCATGCTGGGCATCCCACCCGCACACCGCCGCAAGCTGCGGACCCCCTAGGGCCGCAGGAAGGCCGCCGCAAAAGGCTGTCCCGAAGCGGCCCGGCGGGGAGAGATGCGCCCGAAGGCACCGTGGTCGAAGTCACGGCGCCAGAAATGATGGCGCCGGAGGTAGATGCGTCGGAGGCGGGCGTTCCGGCGGCGCTATTCCTCGACCTTCAACAGGATCTTGCCGACATGGCCGGGCGCCTCGATGCGCCAATGGGCAGCGGGGGCTTGCGGCAGGGGGTATTCGCTGTCGATCACCACCTTGAACTTGCCCGCCTCGATCATCGGCCAGACATGCGCCTCGACCTCCGCCGCGATGCGGGCCTTGGCGAGGTCGCTTTGCGGGCGCAGGGTCGAGCCGGTCAGGGTCAGGCGGCGCATCATCAGTTCGGCAAAATTGGCCTCGATCTTGGCGCCCTGCAGGAAGGCGATCTGCACCAGACGCCCATCATCGGCCAAAGCGGACAGGTTGATCGGCAGATAGGGGCCGCCCACCATGTCGAGGATCAGGTCCATCCCGCCCATTTTCTTCAGGATGGCGCCCCAATCCTCGGACTTGTAATTGAGGCCACGCTCGGCCCCGAGGGTTTCGCAGATCCGCGCCTTGTCATCGTTTCCGGCGGTGGCGAAGACCCGTGCGCCCAAGGCCTTGGCGATCTGGATCGCGGTGACACCGATGCCCGAGGTGCCGCCGTGGACGAGGAAGCGCTCGCCGCCTTTCAGCCCGCCGCGCATCACCATGTTGGACCAGACGGTGAAGCAGGTCTCGGGCAGGCAGGCGGCTTCGCGTAAGGACAGGCCCTTGGGGATCGGCAGGGCGTGGGTTTCGGGGCAGGCGGCATATTCGGCATAGCCGCCGCCGGCCAGCAAAGCGCAGACCTGATCGCCGATCTGCCAGCGCGTGCAACCCGGCCCCATCGCAACCACGGTGCCCGAACATTCCAACCCCGGCAGGGGCGAGGCGCTGGGCGGCGGCGCGTAAAGCCCGGCGCGTTGCAAAGCGTCGGGGCGGTTGACCCCGGCATAGGCCACCCGGATCACGATCTGGCCAAGACCGGGCACCGGCACCGGCACGGACACCGGGCTCAGCACATCCGGCCCGCCGGGGGCGGCAATCTCCATCGCCAGCATCGCGTTCGACATGGTCATGTTACAGGCCTTTCCTTGAGATATGCCCGGGCAGGTCATCCGCCTTTTGTGGCGCATGTATCCTTTCCAAAATCCTCAAAGGTCCAGCCAAAAGCGCCTTTCCCAGCGGATTTTCACGAAATCCCGCCTTGGCCTTCTCAAAGGCCATCACATTGGCGATGCGGCGGTCAAGAAAGGCCCAGGTTTCGGCATGACCCTCGCTGTCATCGCCCAGCCAGTAAAGGACGGTCGCCCCGTAAACCGCCGACAGCGTGGCGCGTTTGGAATACCAGTTCACGTCGGTCGAGGTGTCGCCAAGCGCCGTCCAGATCGTATCCGCCGTGCCCCAGATCGCCTGCGCCCCCTTGGCGGCATGGGCGGGCAGGGCGAAAAGCGCGGTGCCGCGCCGCACCACCTCGCGGTTGGCGCCTTCCAGCCGCAGGCGGACGGCATGGGTGACTTTCTCGCGAAAGCGCAGGGTGGAAAGGTCGCTTGCGGCGAGGGTCTGTGCCATCTGGCGGTCACCCTGATGGTGGTAGGCCAGCGCCAGATCGATGCCGCCCCTTGGCACCAGCGCATGGGCCAGCCCGGGGGGCACATCTGATTCGGCAATCGCAGCCGCCAGCGTGGCCTGCGACCATCCGTCAAAGATCACATGCGGCAAAGCGGCTTCCACCAGCTTTTGCAGGGCGATTTCGCGATCTGTATCGGCTTCCATCGTCGGTCTCCCAAGCTTTTGTGGACAAGCGCCGCCAGCTTTGCTAAGCGCGGCGAGCCTGCACATCAGTGCAACTCTAGCTTAGGAAGGTGGTGACAACCACATGCAGGTCAGCGTCCGTGACAACAACGTTGAGCAAGCCCTTCGGGCCCTCAAGAAAAAGCTCCAGCGCGAAGGCGTGTTCCGCGAAATGAAGCTCAAGCAGCATTTCGAGAAGCCCTCCGTCAAAAAAGCGCGCGAGCAAGCCGAAGCCGTCCGCCGTGCAAGGAAACTTGCGCGCAAAAAGCTTCAGCGTGAAGGCGGTCTTTAATTAGACCGTCGGACTTGAGGCTTTGACGCCGCAAGCCAACGCCTACGAACACTGGGGCAGCGATGCCCACCGATTGACCCCCGTCCGTGAGGCCGGGGGTTTTTCTTTGCGCGATCGCGGTTGGAAGAGCGCCGGCCCGCATGCTAGGAACGCGGCCTTGAGGTGCGGTCATGGACGATGAGAACGATCAGGTGAAGGCGGGGCGGGCGACGCTGAAGGATGTGGCGGCGCTGGCGGGGGTATCGCGGGCCACGGCGGCGCGGGCGATGAACAATTACGGCTATGTCGGCGGCGATGCGGGCGAGAAGGTCCGCGCTGCGGCCGAGGCCCTGGGCTATCACGGCAACCGCGTGGCGCAGGCTTTGCGGCAGGGCCAGATGCCGCTGGTGGGCTTTGTGCCGGGCGACATCCAGAACCCTTTCTTTGCGCGGATCGCCCATGACATCGACTTTGACCTGCGGCGGAGCAAGCACAGCCTGATCATCGCTTCCAGCGAGGAGGATCTGGCGCAGGAGCGCGATCTGGTCGGCAATCTTCAGGCGCTGCATGTGCGGGGGATGATCGTGGCGCCCGCCTCGGATGCCGACAACCGCCATCTGGCGCGGGTGGCGGCGGCGGGGATGCCCCTGGTGCTGATCGACCGCGATCTGCCCGATCTACCCTGCGACAGCATCACGGTCGACAATGCCGGTGGCGCGCGCGAGGCGGTGGCCTATCTGGTGGCGCAGGGTCACAGGCGCATCGCGGTGATCCACGAGGGGGCGGCGATTGTCACCGCAAGGCAGCGGCTTTCGGGCTATCTGCAGGCGCTGTCCGAGGCGGGAATCACCCATGACCCGGCGCTGATCGCGGTGTCACCCTCGACCGTCGAACATGCGATTGATGCCACGATCCGCCTCTTCAGCCAGTCGGACCGGCCGACCGCCCTCTTCACCGTCGACAGCCAGATGACCAAGGGCGCGCTTCTGGCGCTGCGCTCGATGGGGCTGGCGATCCCGCGGGATGTGTCCTTGGCGGGGTTTGACGACTTCGACCTTGCGACCTTCACCGACCCGCAGATTACCGTTGTGGCGCAACCGGTTGGGCTGATCGGGCCGCTGGCTGTGAAGATGCTGCTGGACCGGATGGGCGGGGCTGATCTGCCACCCCGGCGCACAAGGTTTCCGACGAAACTGATCCTGCGCGGATCGGTCAACCGGCCTGCCAAGGCCTGATCAGAAAAATCACTTCCCCCGCAAAACCCCTCTTGCCAAGCGGGTGTGCACGGACTTAGCGTGAGTGTGAGATCGGTCCCACACTCCGCAAGAGCTCGGGATCGACTTTTTTTAAACCCGAATGTGAGATCGGTCTCACAGCAGCCAAGGACAGAACATGCTGAACTTCGACAAGGACCGTTTCCTGCGCATCCAATCGGGCGCCATTGCGCTGACGGGCACGATCCGTCCGATGATGCGCGCGTTTTTGGACCAAGGCGTGGAGCGGCTGTACTTCATGGGCACCGGCGGCGTGCAGCTTCTGACGCTGCCGGCGATCGACGTGATCCGGCGCTATTCGACCTTCCCGGTCGAGGCGTGCTTTCCGGCGCAGGTCGTGCTCGACCCGCCCAAGGGGCTGGACGAGAAGGCGCTGGTGGTGATCCCCTCGCTTTCGGGGACGACGCGGGAAAGCGTGGAGCTGATGGCGTTCCTCAAGGCGCGCGGCATCAGGACGCTGACCCTGACCGGCCATGCCGACACGCCCCTGGCGCGCGAGGCCACCCACACTTTCACCAACTTTGCCGAGGATGACACCTCTTCGGAATCCTTCTATCTGCAGACGCTGATCATCGCCTTGGCCCTATTGGCCGAGACGGGTGATCTTTCCGATGCCGATGCGCTCATGGCCGAGTTGCAGGGCCTGCCCGCGCTTCTGGTCGCCGCCAAAGAGGCCTATGAGGCCGAGGCCGCAAGTCTGGCTGAGGCGATCCGCGACGAGCCCTGGCATATCTTCACCGGGGCAGGCGCGGTCTGGCCGCAGGCGAATTACTACGGCATGTGCATCCTGGAAGAGATGCAATGGATCCGCACCCGCCCGGTTCATGCCGCCGATTTCTTCCACGGCACCCTGGAACTGGTCGAGCCGGGGGTGAGCGTCTTCCTCTTCAAGGGCGAAGATGCCTTGCGCCCCCTGGGCGAGCGGGTTGACCGCTTCCTGCGCCGCTATACCGACAAGATCCATATTCTGGATGCGGCGCAGGTCGCCTTGCCCGGCATCTCGCCGAAGCTGCGTGCGCTGATCTCGCCCGTCGTGCTGGCCACCCTTCTGGAACGCCTCTCCGCCCATCTGGAGGTGCTGCGCGACCATCCGCTGACCACGCGGCGCTATTACAAGCGCGTCGAATACTGAGCTTGCCAGACCGGGGCGCCGAGACAGGCGCCCCCAAGACCCCGAGGCCGAAGTGCCCATCCTTGACACAGTGTCCCGCATCAACAGAGAGGTTCCCATGCGTCTTTCCCATATGTCCGCCCTTGCCGCCGTCCTGGCCGTGCTGGGCGCGCCCTTGGCGGCCGAAACGGCCACCGCTGACCCCGCCGCGACGGTCGATTACTCCGGCACGCTGAAAGTGCTGACCAAGTTCGGCGCCCAGCGTCTGCAACCCTACTTCGCCGATATCGCCAAGGCCTATATGGCGGCCCATCCCGGCGTCACCGTCGAGCTGATTCAAGAAGACGACGACAGCGTGAAGGGCAAGACCAAGACGCTGGTCGCCTCCAACGCGATGCCGGATGTGTTCTTCTCCTGGACCGGCACCTGGGGCGGCAATTTCGTGCGTGGCCATCGGGCGGTGGACCTGACGCCGGTGGCGGGGCCGACCACGGACTGGGGCAAGACGCTGGCCCCGGCGGCGCTGGATGCGTTTGTCTATGGCGGCAAGAACTATGGCATTCCCCTGTATCTGGACGCCAAGTTCATGGGCTATTCCAAACCGGCCTTTGCCGCCGCTGGCGTCGAAGTCCCGAAGACGCTGGAGGACCTGCTGGCGGTTTGTGACACGCTGAAGGCCAAGGGCATGACCGCCATTGCCATCGGCAACAAGGAGCCCTGGGTGGCGCTGCACTACCTGGGCCAGCTTCTCGCCTATGACGTGCCGCGCGCTGTGCTGGAGAAGGATTTTGACCCGACAACCGCCACTTACGACGACCCGGGCTATGTCGCAGCCCTTGGCCATCTTGCCGATATCGCCAGCCATTGCACGGTGGGTGCGGAGATGAACGGCATCGCCTATCAGACCGCGTTGCAGCAGTTGAGCGATGGCACGGCTGCGATGTATTATCAGGAAATCATCGAATTCGACAATTCCGCCAATGCCACGACCAAGCTGAAGCCGGAAGAGTTCGGCTTCTTCCGCCTGCCCGCGCCGAAGGATGCCAAGGGCGACCCGAAGGCTTTGGAGGGCGCGCCCGAGGGCTATATGGTCTCCTCCGCCTCGGAAAACGTGCCTTTGGCGCTGGATTTCCTGAAGTTTGTGACCAGCCCGGAGAATGGCAAGGTGCTGTCGGCGCCGCCCTATGGCCAGCCGAGCGCCGTGGTCGGCGGGGCTGATCCCGCCACCATGAACCCGGCGGTCGTCGGCGGGTTGAAGGATCTGGCCGAGGCGTCGTATCTCATCCAGTGGCTGGATACGGTGAACCACCCCAAGGTGGCGGCGGCCTGGCTGTCGAATGTGCAGGGCTTCCTCGGCGGTACGGTCACCGCGGATCAGGTCATGGCCGAAGTGCAAAAAGCCGCGAAAGACGCCAAGTGACAGGCGGGACCATGGCAACCCTTCCCGGCGCGGGTTTGCGCCGGGGTCTGGCGGGGCTGTGGTCCCTGCGCTGGGTCGCGGTGGCGGTCGTGATCGTGGGCGGCTTTGTCTACTGGCCGATCCTCGACAACTTTCGCGTCAGCCTGACCCATCAGGACATCTTCACCGGCGAGGTCACCCCCGCCGGTCTGGAAAACTACCAGCGCCTCACCGAAGACCCGGTGATCGCGACAGCACTCTGGAACAACGCGGCCTATGCGGTGATTTCGGTGATCTTCCAGGTCTTCGGCGCCTTCGTGCTGGCGGCGATCATCGAGGGCCTCGGCTCGGCGCGCTGGCGGGCGATCTGGCGGGCGGTCTATTTCATCCCCTCGGCGATTTCGACCACGGTCACCGGGCTGCTCTTCTACTTCATCTACCAGCCCAACATGGGGCTGCTGGACGGGCTGTTGACCGGCATGGGCTTGGGCGACTGGTCGCGGGTCTGGCTCGGCGATGCGAATACCGCGATCTATGCGATCATCGCGATGAGCCAGTGGCAGGGTTTCGGCTATTCGGCGCTGCTCTTCTCCGTCGCGATCCAGAAGATCCCGGGTGAGCTTTACGACGCGGCCCGGATGGATGGGGCAGGGCCGCTGCGCCAGCTCTGGTCGATCACCCTGCCGATGACGCGCGAGATGACGGGGATGATGGTGATCATCACCGTGACCGGCGCCTTTCAGGTTTTCAACGAGGTCATGGTGATGACGAGCGGCGGGCCCAACAACTCCAGCCAAGTTCTGGGGACATGGCTTTACGAACAGGGCTTCAGCCAGAACGACATGGGCTATGCGGCGGCGATCGGCGCTTTGATCTTCGCGATCACCATGGCCTGCGGCGTGGCGCAGCTTTGGCTCAACGGCCGCAGGAGGTTCGCATGACGGCGCTGTCTTCCGCCCCGGCCTTCTGGCCCACGATGGCGCGGGCTTTCCTGTGGGCGCTGTTGCTGGCGATCGGGGTTCTGGTGCTCTATCCGCTGCTCTGGATGGCCTTGGGCGGGTTTCGGACCAATGCGCAGATCTTCAACGACCCCTTCGGCCTGCCCACCAGCTGGTCGCTGGCGAATTATGCCGAGGCCTGGGGGGCGACACGGGGCTACCTGTTCTCCAGCCTCACGGTGACGCTGGTTTCCACGGTTTCGACCGTGCTGATCAGCGCCTGGGCCGCCTTTGGCCTGACGCGGACCAAGGTGCCGGGGCAGCCGGTGATCGTGGCCTTCATCCTTGGCGGCATGATGCTGTCGCCCACCGTCGCCCTGGTGCCTCTGGTGCGGATGCTGCAGGCCATCGGGCTTTACGACACGCAAAGTGCGCTGATCCTCCTCTACACCGCCTTTCGGGTGCCCTTCACCACCTTCCTGATCCGCGCCTATATGCTGGATCTGCCGCGCGACCTGGACGAGGCCGCGACGATGGATGGTGCCAGCCCCGGCCAGATCTTCCGCCGCATCATCCTGCCCCTGTGCAGCCCGATCCTGATCTCCTGCATCGTGCTCCATATCCTCTTTGCCTGGAACGAATATCTCTTCGCCATGATCTTCACCAACAGCCCCGGCGTGCAGACGCTGCCCGTGGGCCTGACCTCCATGATGTCGAAACAGGGCACCAACTTTGCCGCCCTTTTCGCCGCCATGACGATCTCGGCCCTGCCCATCGTGATCCTGTTCTTCCTCACGCAACGCTACTTCATCCGTGGCCTGACCGAGGGGATCGGCAAATGACCAAGCCTTTGATCGCCGTGGGCGACAATTGCCTCGACCTGTTCCTGACACGGGGGCAGATGGCCTTTGGCGGCAATGCCTTGAACGTGGCCATGCAGTGGCACCGTCAGGGCCTTGCGGCACGCTATTTCGGTGTGACCGGCACGGATGAGGCTGGCGCCCTGATGCGCGCCGCCGTGGCGCGGGGCGGGCTGGACGTTGCGGATATGGAGGAGCGTGCCGGCACCACCGCCGTCACCCTTCTGCAGGAAAAGAACGGCGACCGCCGGTTTTTGCTGGAGGATCTGGGGGTTGGCCTGCACTACCGGCCCGATGCGGCGCGGATGGCGGCGCTGGGTGAGGCGGGATGGGTGCATCTGGGCACCAACTCCGCCCCCGAACTGGTCCGCGATCTGGCGGGGATGGGGGTGGCGTTCAGCGTCGATGTTTCGACCCGGCATCAGGACTTGGATCTGGCGGGGGTGGCCTTGGTGCTCGCCTCCGGCCCCGATGCCGAGGACGCGCCGGTTAGGCCCGCGATCGAGGCGCTGCTGGCGCGGGGGGCTTCGCGGGTCGTGCTGACCTGCGGGGCGCGGGGGGCTTTTTTCTACGACGGCTCAGCCCTGTTGCACCAGCCCGCCGCCCCGGCGCTTGTGGTCGATACCTGCGGCGCGGGCGACAGTTTCATCGCGGCCTTTCTGGCGGAACACATGGTCCACGCCCGCCCCGCCGCCTTTGCCATGGCTGCGGCGGCGCTGGCTGCGGCGGAGACCTGCGGCCATGGCGGCGGCTATCCGCAGGTTCTGGGGGCGATCCCGCAGACCCTGCTCGACCACTACGCCACCACCATTGCAGAGGCAGGGTCCTGACATGACGCACTATTCCTTCCGACCCGTCGCCATTGCCCGGGATCGCAGCTTCTGGCTGCAGGACGCGGGCGCCCGCGCCGCCTCGGCCCCTTTGTCCGGCCCGGCGCGCTGTGATGTGGCGATCATCGGTGGCGGCTATTGCGGGCTGTGGACCGCCTTGCGGCTGAAGGCCGCGGCCCCGGCTTTGCAGGTCATGGTGCTGGAGGCCGATATCTGCGGCGGCGGCGCCTCGGGCCGCAATGGCGGGCAGGTCCACAGCTGGTTCGCCGAGATCGACCTTCTGGAGCGGGTGGTGGGCAAGGCAGAGGCGCTGCGCCTGTGTCAGGCCACGGCCGATGCGATCGAGGAACTGGCGGGGCTGCAGGCCTCGGGCCAGATCGACATGGAGCTGCGGCTGGATGGCTGGCTCTGGACCGCCAGCTCCAAGGCGCAGGAGGGGGCGTGGAAGGGTGCCACCGAAGGCGGCAAGACCCCGCTCCGCCCGCTGGATGCGGCAGAGATCCTGCAGCGCACCGGCACCCGCAGCAGCTATCAAGGCGTGATCGAGGACCGCGCGGGCACGGTTCACCCGGCCAAACTGGCCTTGGGGCTGCGGGCGCTGGCGCTGTCGAAAGGCGTCGTGCTGCACGAGGGAACCCCGGTGCAGCGCATCGAAAGCGGCAAGCCGTGCCGGTTGGTCACCCCGGGCGGCGTGGTGCAGGCCGGCAAGGTCGTGATCGCGACCAATGCCTGGAGCGCGTCGCTGGCCGAGATTCATCCCTATCTTTACGTCGTGGACAGCCAGATCATCGCGACCGACCCGATGCCTGAGCTTTTGCCTTGGGCCAGCGGCGCCTCGATCTGCGATGCGCAGGCGCATGTGCTGTACTGGCAGCAGACCAGGCAGGGCAGGGTGATCTTTGGCCGGGGCAGCGGCGGGATCGCCTATGGTGACCGGCTGGGGCAGGGCTTCAACCGGGGCACCAAGGGGCCCGCGGCCAATCTGGCCGAACTGGCGCGGGTCTACCCCGAACTGGCAAAGGCCCGCGCGGCCTATCACTGGAGCGGGCCGATTGACTGTGTGGCCGAACACCTGCCGGTCTTTGGCCATTTGAGCGGCGAGCCGGACATTGTCTTCGGCCTCGGGTTCAACGGCACCGGCATCGCGCAGATCCCGGTGGCGGGGCATATCCTGGCCAGTCTGGTGCTGGGGCGCGATGACGAATGGGCGCGCTCGGGCCTTGTCGGCCTGAAATCCCGCACCAGGCTGCCACCCGAACCCTTCCGCTATATCGGCGCCCGCGTCGTGCGCGCCGCCATCTCGCGCCGCAACGCGGCCGAGATCCGCAACCAAAGCCCCGGCGCGCTGGTGCGCTTCCTTTCCACGCTCACCCCCGGGCATTAAGGCTCAGAAAGACAGACCATGGCAGAGCTTCACCTGCGCGGCATTCAGAAGACCTTCGGCAGCATGCCGGTGCTGCATGGCATCGACCTCGACATCGCCTCGGGCGAGTTCGTGGCCTTTGTCGGCCCTTCGGGCTGCGGGAAATCCACCCTCTTGCGCTGCATCGCGGGGCTGGAGGAGATCACCCAAGGCACGCTGGCCATCGACGGCAAGGTGATGAACCAGGTTCCCCCGGCGGCGCGCGGCATTGCGATGGTGTTCCAGTCCTACGCGCTTTACCCGCATATGACGGTGTTCCAGAACATGGCCTTCGGCCTGCAGATCGCCCGCCTGCCCAAGGCCGAGGTTGCGGCCCGCGTCGCCGAGGCGGCCGAGAAGCTGCAGCTGACGCCTTACCTTGCGCGCTATCCCAAGGCCCTGTCGGGCGGCCAGCGCCAGCGCGTCGCCATCGGCCGCGCCATCACCCGCAACGCCGGGGTCTTCCTGTTTGACGAGCCCTTGTCCAACCTCGACGCCGCCCTGCGCGCCTCGACCCG
Source organism: Rhodobacter sp. P2_H5 (assembly GCF_056403335.1). Classification (NCBI taxonomy): domain Bacteria; kingdom Pseudomonadati; phylum Pseudomonadota; class Alphaproteobacteria; order Rhodobacterales; genus Rhodobacter; species Rhodobacter sp. P2_H5. The sequence continues at coordinate 44,010 of NZ_JBFUFS010000023.1, forward strand.
GGTCGAGATTGCCGCGCTGAAAAAGGCGCTGCCGGGCACGACAATGATCTATGTCACCCATGATCAGGTCGAGGCGATGACCCTGGCCGACCGGATCGTGGTGCTGCGCGGTGGCAAGATCGAGCAGGTGGGCAGCCCGGTCGATCTGTACCGCCGCCCGGCCAATCTGTTCGTGGCGGGTTTCATCGGCTCGCCCAGCATGAACATCTTTCCGGCCCGGATGACTCCTGAGGGCGAAGGGCTGCGGGTGACGCTCGACACCGGCGCCAGTCTGGCGCTGCCGCTTGCGGCCAGCGCCGCGACGTCGGGCCAGCTTGGCATCCGCCCGGAGGATCTGACCCTTTGCGAGCCCGGCGAGGCGCTGGTCTCCGGCACGATCCGGCTGGTCGAACAGCTGGGCGAGGTGCAGCTTCTGCATGTCGAAGGCGCGGCCCGCTTCATCGCCAAGGTGCCGGGCGATCTGGCGGTGCGGGATGGCGAAACCGTCGCCTTCCGCGCGGCGCCGAGGGCGGTGCATCTGTTCGATGCGGCCGGGCAGAACCTCCTCGCGCCGCCGCCCGCCCTCGCGCTGTCCTGATACCCCAAAGCAGCAAACTTGCGCCGCAGGGCCGATCTCATTACCAATCTGGCATGAGCAAAGACCTCGACCCCATCGACCGCCGGATCCTGAACGAGCTGCAGCGGGACGGGCGCCTGACCCATCAGGAGCTGAGCGAGCGGGTGAATCTGTCGCCCACGCCCTGCGCGCGCCGGGTCCGGCTGCTGGAGGAGAAGGGCTATATCACCGGCTATTCGGCGCTGGTGGACGAGGCCAAGATGGGGTTCGGCTTCACGGTCTTCGTCTCGGTCCAGCTGGATCGCCAGATCGACGAGCGGCTGGTGACCTTCGAGAAGGCGCTGGCGGGCTTTCCCGAGGTGGTGGATTGCTGGCTGATGACCGGCACGCGCGATTACCTTCTGCGCATCGCGGTCGCCGATCCGCAGGAGTTCGAACGCTTCCTGACCGGCAGGCTGACCAAGGTGCCGGGCGTGGCCTCGCTGGAATCCTCGATCCCGATCCGGAGGGTCAAGGGCCGGCAATCGCGGCTGGCCTGACAGGGCGGGCCAAAGGGGCGGGGCTGCGCTGCCGACTCCCGCCCGCGTTCGGGCCGCGTGCCCCTGTCTTCGCGCAACGCCAGATCCAGACCGCTCGGCGCCGGGCCAAGCAGGTCATCGGCCAGGGTGCGCTTGCGCGTGGCGATCATCACCTGAGCCTCATCCCGCGCTGCAGTCTGACATTCGGCAGGCGGGCCTGCGCGTCCGGGCCCAGTTCGGCCAATGCGTGATGGAAGGGCCGCGCCGCCCATCACCCAGCCGTCGCCGGAGCCGCCGCGCATCAGGTTGCTGCCGGCGTCGGCCTGCATGGCGTCATCGGCCGCGCTGCCATTCTTGAAATCGCTGTCACGGCTGCCAAACAGGTGGTCTTCGTCCTCTTCGTCTGTGCCGTTGATCAGGGTGCACGCGCTCATTTCAAAGTCCGTCGCCATTGCCCACCACGATTTCCGCCCCGGCCCCGGCGTTGGAATTGTCGGGCGATCCGGGCAGGCGCAGGTCGATCCAGTCAGCGCCGACCGTGCCGGCGGCCTGGCTGTTGCCGCCGCCGGTCTTGCCCAGGCCCACGTGGCGATACAGGGTCACGGGCGCGTCCTGGTTATGCTTCGGAACGCAGGTCGTTTTGCTGGTCCTCAAGAGATATGCGTTGAATGGGGCGGCGCACGAGAGGTGATGCGTGCTGCTGTGCCCCCCTTTGGCGACAGGAAGATCACCGTGTCGGAGCCGTTCGGCGCGAAATGGGGCAGGTGGCGCCGGCCTCGCGCATCTGGCGGGCCTTAAGGTCGCGGCTGCATGAGATTCCCTGCCCGTTCCGTCTGGGGATGCGCCCGCATTCGAGCACGCCCTTTGCCGTTCGGTTGCAGCGCAACATCATGCCATCCTGATTGACGGCGAAGACGGCCAGGTCGATCTTCGTTGCGATCGCCCAAAGCAGGGCCGCGTCCGCAATTCCGCTGCGGCGGCCGGCGATTTCCTGCAGGACCGGCCAGATCAGCGAAGGAAACCCAGAAGCCGGACCCATCGGCATCGGGCTGAATGGGGCATGGGCCGGTCAGGGCCTCGGCTGCGGGGCGCTTGCCTTTTCGCGCACCAGGGCCAGGAAGGCCGCAAACCCGGCGGAAGGGTTGCGCCGCCCGGGGTAATACAGGCAAAAACCCGGGCGCGGCGGGGTCCAGTCCTCCAGCAGGCGGATCAGGCGACCGCTGGCAAGATCCTCGGCCACGCCCGCTTCGATGAAAAAGCCGATGCCCGCGCCTTCCAGCACCGCCATCCGCGCGACCGAGGCCTCGTCCAGGGTCAGCCGCCCCCTCGCCTCGAATTGCAGCTGATTTCCGTCCTTTTCAAAGGGCCAGCGCAGCAAGCCGCCGTTGGGCAGACGGACCCGGATGCACTGGGCGGGGTCAAGGTCTGCCGGCGACCGCGGCGCCGGATGGACCGCAAGCCAGCCGGGCGAGGCCACCACGGCATGGCGCTGCGTCGCCCCGAGGGGCACGGCGATCATGTCGCGCGGCACGAGGTCGGCGGTGCGGATGCCAAGGTCAAAGCCCTCGGCCACGATATCGACCAGCCGCCCCTCGGTCACCAGATCGACCTGCATTTCCGGGTAGCGGCGCAGGAATTCCAGGATCAGCGGCGCCACCGCCCGGCCCGCCTGCACCGAGGCATTGACCCGCAACATGCCAGAAGGCGTCTCGCGCTGCGAGCGGGCGCTGTCGAGGGCGAGGCGGATCTCGGCCAGGGCTGGCGCGACGCGGGCCACGAACTCCCGCCCGGCATCGGTCAGCGACACGCTGCGCGTGGTGCGGTTGAAAAGCCGCACGCCGAGGTTCGCCTCCAGCCGCGCGATAGTGTGCGAAAGGGCGGTGGTCGACATGGCAAGGTCCAGCGCCGCCGCCCGGAACGACCCGCGCCGCGCGATGGTCAGCACCGCCTCGAGCCCTTTCAGCCCGCCTTCCATGATTATCCCGATCCTGTCATCGACTGGTCCCGGTTTATCCCGATTATCCTGGGTTCTGTCGAGGCCTATGTTCCCTTGACCCAACCAAGGAGCCTTCCGATGACCCTTCCCCCCGCGATTGCGACCTATTTCGCCGCAGAACCCGCGCAAGACGGCGCCGCCTTCGCCGCGGCCTTTGCCCCCGATGCCCTGGTGCAGGACGAGGGCGCGACCCACCGCGGCCCCGCAGAGATCCGCGCCTGGTGGCTGGCGGCCAAGGCGAAATACAACCACAGCGCCACCCCCCTCGACCTGACCGAGGTCGCGGGCAAGACCGTGGTCCGCGCCCGGGTCAGCGGCGATTTCCCCGGCAGCCCGGCCGTGCTGCGCTTCACCTTCGGCCTGGCGGGCGAGCGCATCTCTGACCTGAGGATCGGCGCATGACCGGTTTCCTGACCTTGCAGGGCAAGCGCGCCCTGATCACGGGCGGCACGCAAGGCGCCGGCGCGGCCACGGTGGCGCTCTTCCGCGAGCTTGGCGCCACGATCCTGACCACGGCCCGCAACCGGCCCGCGACCCTGCCGGAAGCAGCCTTCGTTGCCGCCGACCTGACGACGCCAGAGGGCTGCGCGACCGTGGCCGCGGCGGTGCGCGACCGGCTCGGCGGGGTGGATATCGTAGTCCACATGCTCGGCGGCTCGTCGTCCCCCGGCGGAGGCTTTGCTGCCCTGGGCGATGCGGAATGGCAGGCGGAGCTGGATCACAACCTGATGCCCGCCGTCCGTCTGGACCGGGCGCTTCTGCCCGCGATGGTGGCGCAGGGCGCGGGCGTGGTGATCCATGTCACCTCGATCCAGCGCCTCCTGCCGCTGCCCGAGGCCACCACCGCCTATGCCGCCGCCAAGGCCGCGCTGTCGACCTACAGCAAGAGCCTGTCGAAGGAAGTCTCGCCCAAAGGCGTCCGGGTGCTGCGCGTGGCCCCCGGCTGGATCGAGACCGCGGCCTCGATCCGGCTGGCGGAACGGCTGGCAGAGGAGGCAGGGACGGATCTTGCCGGCGGCAAGAGGATCATCATGCAAAGCCTCGGCGGCATCCCCCTCGGCCGCCCCTCGACCCCGGCCGAGATCGCAAGCCTGGTGGCCTTCCTCGCCTCCGACCGCGCGGGCAGCATCACCGGGGTGGAATATGTGATCGACGGGGGCACGGTCCCCACCGCCTGACGCCCGCGCGGCAGGCCGTGCCAGAAGTGCGTGCCAGGAGGGCGCGAAGGCCCCGGGCCGCGGACCCCAACGCGCCGCCGCCCTTTCCCCTCGCGTCGCCCGCGTCAAAGGACGCGCAACCGAAGATATGCCGGGAAGGAGGGCGTCACAGCCCTCCACATCCAACCAGCCATCTGCACCGGTACGCGCCCACCAGCGATGACCCGAGCATAGCGGGTGCAGGAGGCGAGGGAATTGCAGGAGTGGCGGGCATGAGGGCTCCCGACGGACCCATGCCGCGCTGCGGCCTCAGCCTCGAGTCCGGGTCGGGCAGAGGCGATTGCATCGGGCTGATGGCGGCGCAAATGCATCCCATGGTGTCTTCAGGAGATCTCGCTCTGCGATGGCCCCGGCACGCAGGCTACACGCCACGACGGTTGCCCCAGATCAGGACATGCAGTTGCGGCAGAATGCGCGGTGTCAGCCAGCCGCGGCCCACCGTCGCCTCGACCAGCCACAGCATCCGGTCGGCGAGCGCCTGGGGATCGACCGGCTTTTCGGGATCGACCTCGGGATTGCCGGGCTGCAGGTAAAGTGGCAGGCTTGGGTAGCGGGCGGAGGCGGCGCGCGCCCAGGCGAGGTCGGTCTCGTCGAAGATCACGATCTTCATGATCTTCTCGGTCGTCCCGGCCGCCGCGATGCAGGCGTCGAAAGCGGCCCAGTCCGGGGTTTCGCCGCTGGAGGGCGGTTTGGGCGACAGGACCAGCAGGGCAAGGTCAGCGAACCACGGACGGGCGACCGAGCCCTGCGTCTCGCAGGCGAAGCTGTAGCCGCTCTCGCGGCCAAGTGCGATCACCGGGGCGAAGTCCTGCAGGGCCGGATTGCCGCCCGAGATCGACACCAGCACCGGCTGATCGCCCGAAAGGCGCGCAACCTCGGCCATGATGGCGGGCGGCTCCATTGGCGCCCAGGTGTGGCGAAAGCTGCTGTCGACGGCGTGCAGGCTGTCGCACCAGGTGCAGCGGTAGTCGCAGCCGCCGGCCCGGATGAAGACCGTCGGCTGCCCGATCAGCGCGCCCTCGCCCTGGATCGTCGGGCCGAAGATTTCGGCGATGCGCAGAGTCATGGCCGGAACTCCGCCCAGGTCTTGGGCGTCTCGGATACCCGCACCGCCACCACCTCGGGCCAGCGCGCCCGCGCCCAATCGTGGAAATGCCGCGCCATCGCCTCGGCGGTGGTCGGGCCCTCCAGCACCTCGTTCAGGTGGCGGTGGTCGAAGTGGTCGTCGATATAGGCTTTCAGGGCGGACAGTTCGAGATAGTCGCGCACGAAGCCGTCCGCGTTCAGCTCCGCCGCCGCGAGTTCGACCACGACCACGTAGTTGTGGCCATGCAGCCGCGCACAGGGGTGGTCAGCGGCCAGATGCGACAGCTGGTGCGAGGCCGAGAAGTGGAATTCCTTGGCGATGCGATACATCAGCTTGCCCCCCGCGAGGCCACGGCGGCGCGCCAGAAATCCGGGTCGGCATAGGGTGTGGGGTCTTGCACCCCGGCCAGATCGAAGGCCTCGCGCCGCTCCACGCAGGTGCCGCAGCGGCCGCAATGGATCTCGCCGCCCTTGTAGCAGGACCAGGTTTCAACGTAGGGCGTGCCGACGCGGGCGCCTTCGGTCACGATATCGGCCTTGGTCCGGTGGACGAAGGGTACAAGCAGCGCCACCTCGGCATAGCCGTCGAGCGCTGCCCGCTGCATCGCCGCGAAAGCCTCGGTGAAGGCGGGGCGGCAGTCGGGGTAGATGAAATGGTCGCCGCCATGCACCGCCGTCGCCACCGCGTCATCACCATTGGCGGCGGCCACGCCGAAAGCCACGGTCAGCATGATCGCGTTGCGGTTCGGCACCACGGTGATGCGCATGGTCTCCTCGGCATAATGCCCGTCTGGCACCGCGATGTCGTCGGTCAGGGCCGAGCCGGTCAGTGCGGCGCCGATGGCGCGCAGGTCGACCAGATGGAAGGGCACGCCCAGCCGTTCGGCGGTGCGGCGCGCAAAGTCCAGCTCCTTGCGATGCCTCTGGCCGTAGTCGAACGAGACGATGCGGCTGAGGTTCCCCTCGGCGGCAAGGATATGGGCAAGCGAAACAGAATCGAGTCCGCCGGAGCAGACAACAGCAGTCTTCATGATGGGGCCCTTGTTTTGATGACCGGGTAGGCTGCGACCGGTTGGGCGGCTGATACCGTGGCCGCCGCCATCATGCAACCAACCTGAGGGGGGCTGAGCGTCGAAGCGCGAAGCGGGCATGGGGCCATTGGAGGCTCGATCTGAGCTTTATTCCGTCGAGAGGGCCATCAAACCATTTCCGGTCGACTCGTCCTGGCGCTTGGCCGCCGCGGCCATTTCGGAAGGCACTTGGCGCGAAAGCTACCTGTTCCGCTTCTGTTCTATTTGATGTAACCTGTTCCGAACCGCCCGGAAGCAGGCGGAGGGGGCAGTTCGATGCAGGTATCCTATCTCGACAAACTGAACGACCGGCAGCGGCAGGCGGTGGAGTTTGGCGCGGGCGTGGGCCTGCCGCCGCCCTTGCTGATCATCGCGGGCGCGGGGTCGGGCAAGACCAACACGCTGGCGCATCGCGTGGCGCATCTTCTGGTGGGCGGGGCCGACCCGCGCCGCATCTTGCTGATGACCTTCTCGCGCCGCGCCGCGACCGAACTGACCCGAAGGGTGGAAAAGATCACGACCGAGGCGCTGGGGCAGGGCTACGCCGCCGAGGCGCTGACCTGGGCCGGCACCTTCCACGGCATCGGCGCCCGCCTTCTGCGCGAGCACGCGCTGGAGATCGGTCTGAACCCGGACTTCTCGATCCATGACCGCGAGGATTCCGCCGATCTGATGAACCTCACCCGGCATAGCCTGGGCTTCTCCAGGACCGAAAGCCGGTTTCCCGCCAAGGGCACCTGCCTCGCCATCTATTCCCGTGCAGTGAATGCCGAGGAACCCCTGGCCGAGGTCTTGCGCCAGACCTTCCCCTGGTGCGCCAGCTGGGAGGCGGAGTTGAAGCGCCTCTTTGCCGCCTATGTCGAAGCCAAGCAGGCGCAGAACGTGCTGGATTATGACGACCTCTTGCTGGCCTGGGCGCAGGTGCTGGAGCATCCCGACTTTGCCGCCCATATCGGCGCCACCTGGGACCATGTGCTGATCGACGAATACCAGGACACCAACCGCCTGCAATCGCGCATCCTTCTGGCGCTGAAGCCGGATGGCCGCGGTCTGACCGTGGTCGGCGACGATGCCCAGTCGATCTATGCTTTCCGGGCGGCGACGGTGCGCAACATCCTCGACTTCCCCAAGGCCTTCACCCCGCCCGCCGAAGTGATCACGCTCGAGCGCAACTACCGCTCCACCCAGCCGATCCTCGCCGCCGCCAATGCGGTGATCGAAGAGGCGCGCGAGCGTTTCACCAAGTCGCTCTGGACCGACCGTTTGTCCGCCGAAAAGCCCCGCCTCGTCACCCTGTTGAACGAGTCCGACCAGGCCCGCCATTTCGTCGACCAGATCCTTCTGAACCGGGAAACCGGCATGCGGCTGATGAACCAGGCCGTCCTTTTCCGCACCTCCAGCCATTCCGGGCAGATCGAGGTCGAGCTGACCCGCCGCAACGTGCCTTTCGTGAAATTCGGCGGGCTGAAATTCCTCGACAGCGCCCATGTGAAAGACCTGCTGGCGGTGCTGCGCTTTGCGCAGAACCCGCGTGACCGGGTGGCAGGGTTCCGCGTGCTGCAACTGGTGCCGGGGATCGGTCCGACCGCCGCCGGCAAGGTGCTGGATGCCCTGGCGCCGCATCTCCACCCGATGGAGGCCCTGACGACCCTGCCGCCGCCGCCCCGCGCCGGAACCGCCTGGAAAGACCTGATCGAGGCCCTGAGCGGACTTGATGCTGCCGACTGGCCCGCTGGTCTCGCAAGGGCGCGCGCCTGGTATGACCCGCATCTGGAACGCCTGCACGAGGATGCGGAAACCCGCCGTGCCGACCTTCTGCAACTGGAGCAGATCGCCGCCGGCTACCCGTCCCGCGAACGCTTTCTGACCGACCTGACGCTCGACCCGCCGGATGCGACGGGCGGCCAGGCCGGCGTGCCCTTGAAGGATGACGATTACCTGATCCTGTCCACCATCCACTCCGCCAAGGGGCAGGAATGGCGCGCCGTCTTCGTGCTGAACGTGGTCGACGGCTGCATCCCCTCCGACCTCGGCACCGGCTCCAGCGCCGAAATCGAGGAGGAGCGCCGCCTGCTCTACGTCGCGATGACCCGCGCAAAAGACCAGCTGACCCTCGGCGTGCCGCTGCGCTTCTACGTCACCCAGCAGACCCGCCACGGCGACCGCCATATCCACGCCATGCGCAGCCGCTTCATCGCGCGCGCGATGCTGGACAGGTTCGAGGTCATCCACTGGTCGCCACCGATCATGGCCGACGGAAGGCCCAGACCGAGCGCGCCGAAGCCGATCGACGTCTCGGCCAGGATGCGCGGGATGTGGGGCTAATCCGGTGCCGCCCGATGCGGTCAACCGGTCTCTCACTGGTATCGGGGCTCTGGCGGTCAACCTGACCTGTGCCTTCCGTCTGTCTGGTCACAGGCATCTTAGCGGAAGCCCGACCAAGGCCGCCTTCCTGTCAGCACGAAATGATGCTTTGGCGAATATCGCCCTCATCGGCGCGGGTTTCGTGACGGCTTATACCCTGTCGGTCTGGCCTGATGTCGTAGCAGATCTTGCCATCGCGGTGATGGACCTGGACGCTGCGCACGAGGTCTGGGAGGCTGCGCCTGAGGAAGATCGCGCGGCGAGGGCTGCCACGGTGCGATCGCTGCATTTGCACTATTTCCGTCGCCCGTAAGTGGCTTTCCGGAGGGCCAGGGAATTGGGGGCCGATCGGCCACGGCCCCCAGGTCACCGACTATGACTTGGCCTTATCCGGTTGCGACGGCGCTGTCTTGGGGTCGCTCAGGATGCCGGTCAGCCCGTCGTCGAAGTTCATGCCAAGCTCCTCGCCCAGCTTCTTCATGGCGGGCAGTTGCAGGGCCGCCCCGAGCATCGCGTCAAATGCCTGGTTGACCGGGGCCTTGGCGGCGTCCCCCCCACCCCCAGCATTCCCATTCAGCCCGTTGATCTGGTTGATCCGGATGAACTCGATCTTTTCGGCCGGCTTCACCATCTCGGCGACGATCCGCGGCATGGCTTCAAGCTTGGCCAGGGCGATCCGAAGGGCGATGATCTCGGGCGAGAGGGTGTTTTCGGAATTCGCGAGCGCCTGGCGGCCCTCGGCTTCTGCAAGCAGGTCCGTTTTCTTCGCGGCAGCCCGGATTGTCAGCGCATCGGCTTCGCCTTGAGCGAACTCCCGCACCGCAGCGGCGCGGTCAACCGCGGCAGAGCGTTCGGCACCGGCGGCAAGCTGGATCCTGGTCGCTTCGCGTTCGGCTTCGCGGCGCGCTTCGATCACGGCAATCTCGCGGGTCCGCTCCGCCACGGCGATGGCGCGGGCGGTCTCGATGGCTTCTGCCGCCTTGGTCGCCTCGGCGCGCGCCGCGTCGGCCGAGGCGCGGGCCCGGCTTTCCGCCTCGGATTTCTCGGCGATGATGATCTGGCGGTCCTGGTTGGCCACCTCGATATCGCGTTCCTTGCTGATCTGCGCCTCTTCGATCGTGCGGGCGCGGGCGATTTCGGCCGACTTGATGTCCTGCTCGCGCTTGATCCGGGCGCGTTCGGTTTCGGATTCCGCCTGTTCGCGGGCCTGGGCCAGTTGCGAGTTCTGCGCCGCCTTCATCAGGTCGATTTCCTGAACCCGGGCAAGGCGCGCCTCCTCCTGATCGCGCGCGATCTGAAGCTTCCGCTTCTCGCCCTCCATCACCGAGAGGGCCACCGAAACCTCGGCCTCGGCGTCGATCTCGGCGCGTTCCTTCTTCGACTTGGCGATCACTTCGGCGAGTTTGCGCATGCCGACCGCGTTGAAGGCGTTGTTTTCGTCCAAGGCGCCGAAGGGTGTCTGGTCAAGTGCTGTCAGCGACACGCTTTCCAGCTCCAGCCCGTTCTTCAGCAGGTCGTTGGCGACGGTGTTCTGCACCTCCTGCACAAAGGTGGTGCGGTTTTCATGCAGCTCGTCCATGGTCATCCGGGCCGCCACCGCGCGCAAGCCGTCAATCAGCTTGCCCTCGATCATTTCGCGCAAGAGGTTCACGTCGAAGGTGCGCGCGCCCAAAGTCTGCGCCGCCCGCGAGATCCCGTCTTCGGTCGCTTGCACCGAGACGTAGAACTCCACGCCGACATCCACCCGCATCCGGTCTTTGGTGATCAGCGCCCCTTCATCGGCGCGCTTCACTTCGAGCCGGAAGGTTTTCATGTTCACCGGGCTGATTTCGTGCAGCAAGGGCAGCACGATGACCCCGCCATCCATGATCACGCGCTTGCCACCGGCCCCGGTCTTGACAAGGCTCACCTCACGGCTGGCCCGGCGGTAGAGCCGTCCAAGCAGCAGACCGATCAGCAAGAGGAAGACGACGACCGCCGCTATGGCGATTAACAAGGTCTTGAGGTCCATCAGGCGCAGCCTTTCAGAAGGGGAAAGTCATGACAGGGGCAGGATGCGAAGGCTCCAGCGATCTGGCCCGAGCCTTTCGCGCAGGGTAAGGACTTCGGTGCCCTCGCCGATCACGTCGGTCGGGCTGAAGGGTTCGCAGCGCATGTAATGGATGTTGCCATGCCGGTCGCGCAGCCGGACCTCGGCGGCAGAGCCTGTCCGTGCCGTGCCTTGGGTGACCACACCGCGCAGGCCGCCCATGAATTGCGCCGAGGTGGCGCTGGTTTCCAGGCGCGGAACGAAGCGGCCGAAGAATTTTGCGAATTGGCGCGTGAAGATCAGGGCTGTTGCTGCCGCCATGAGCACGACGAGCGCGGTCGGCAGCGCGCTGGCGGTCAAGGCCTGAAACACAAACCCGCCGAGGCCAAAGCTGAACAGCATCGCGGCCAGCCAGATCATCAGCGGCACATCCTGCAAGCCGATCATGGCCATCAACCCGTTGTCGGGAAGGCTCGGTTCCACCTGGCTCAGGGCCGCGCTCGCCTCAAGGAGCTGCGGCACATCCGGCGTCGCCCCATGCGCAAGATCGAACTGCGCATGCAGGGCCGCAACCTCTCCGGGCAGCTCCACGTCAACATCGTGACCGTGCAGGGACACGCCGAGCAGGAGGAACACGAATTCCAGAAGCAGCAAAGCAGCCATCAACCCCAGCGCGAACGTGAAAGGCGCATAGGCTGCAGACAAGGCTTGATCCATCAAAGGGCCTCAGGAATTCCTCACCCCTCATAAGATGGTGAGGCCGCGCCGCAGCGCAAGCGGTAACTGCAGAAGTTGTTGGATTCCGCGCCCGATCTGCAGCCCGACCCGGAGGCTCGGGTGCCGCATTGTCAGGAACGATTGCTTGCGCCGATGGCCGGACACCGGCGAAGTCAAGGTTCTGCGACAAGCGCTGCTCCCGGCCTTGCGGCGCCCGGATGGCGAGCCGCGTCGCGCGAAGACCGGCCGGATCGCTCGGACGTCGTCCCGTCACAACCATACAGGAATGCGGAGTGCTGCCAGATGAAACGCGTAGCCCGACTGCGGCGTCAAGAAGATCGCTCTGAGGAGCGCCAGAAAATCGGTTGTGTTTTCAAAGGGGAAAGGTGGTGCCCAGAGCCGGAATCGAACCAGCGACACGCGGATTTTCAATCCGCTGCTCTACACCCTCTTTGGGTCTTGAATAGAACGCTGAGATTGGTCTATGTATCTGAAATAAGATAACTTTGACAGAACCTCTAGATGCAGGTGGCTGCAAATAGTTGCAGGGTATCGCAGGAAGTGGCAGGGATTTTGTTGCCCATATGTTGCCCAGGAGATGGAAGTGACTGAGGTAAAGCAAGTTCTGAGCGATCTGACCCTTCGGCGGTTGAAGCCGACTGGAAAGAGGTTCTTCATCAAAGATGAAACGGTGAAGGGACTTCGCGCGCGTGTGTCCGTTGACGGCGTCGCGACGTTCACATTCACCGGCCGGGATGCAACGTCGAGGATTGCCCAGGTGACGCTTGGGCGCTACCCCGAAATGTCACTCAAGGCCGCTCGCGAAGAGGCCCTGAGCAAAAGGGCCGACCTTAAGGCGGGTGTCCAGGTCAACGAACAGAAGCGGCAGCTGCGTGTTGCAGTAGCGACTGAGAACGAAGTCCTCACGCTTGAGAAGCTGGTCACAGAGTATGAAGCCAAGTTTGCGCCAAGCAAGCAGATCTGGCGCCCGCGTGGACCGAGATCGACAAAGGCTGAGGCTCGCATGGTCATCGAAAGGGTCTTTCTGACGCTCATGCAGAAAGATGTCGCAAAGCTGACCGCAGAAGATTTCGCAAAGGCGACGTCGACATATGTGCGCGTCAAGCCGACCGAAGGGAAGACGACCGCAAACGGACAGGTGTCGCGGGCGAGGGCATATCTTGGCCCTGTGCTCGACTGGGCTTCCGGGCGAAAAAGCTTCGCCAAGATTGGCGCATCACGGACGCCACGAGTAGCGGTCGCCAATCTTGCCGAGGTTCACGACCCGGCCATCGACGACCCGACGATCACCGGCGAAAGAGACCGTATTCTGACCGAGGCTGAGCTGAGGGTCATAGTTCCCTTGCTAACGTGGCCTGCGCCCAAAATCGGCAAGCTCCGGAACTCCCCGGAGAGCGAGTTTCGTCCCGTCGCACTACGCTTTACGCTTCTGACGGCTTCAAGGCGTGAGGAGGTCTGCGCCATGCGGTGGGAGCATCTGGACCGCGAAAACCGCGTCTGGTTCAAACCCAAGGTCAAAACCACAAAAGGAAAACAGCGCAGCCAGTTTCTGCCTTTGTCTGATGCAGCCATGGATATCCTTCGGATGTTGCCGGGCTGGGGCGACCCGAATTCCAAAGGTATCGTCTTTCCAAGCAGCACGGGCACGACCCCGCTGGGTAACTGGCAGAGATTTCAGACGGCCATGGAGGAAGCGACAGGCACGTCTGGTTGGCATCGCCACGATTTGCGTCGCACGGCCGCGTCCATCATGCATGCTGTCAAGGTCCCGGTCTCCGTCATTGCGCAGATCATTGCACATACAGATCCGCTCAAACAGGCGGGCGTCGGTGGGGCAACAGGGCACTACATCAAACTCACCCGGATTCTAGCAAATCAGCGTGACCCGCAGGAAGAGGGCTTAGAAAAGTTGGCACAGGCCATTGAAATGATTGTGGAAAGCTAAAGTTAGCCGCCCTTGGATTGACGATGCCGCAGCTCAGACCAGAAGGCGGATTTGCGAGCGAAAACCCAAACACTCTTCGCCTCTGATCCTATATTCGTAGTCGAGCATCCAGCGGGGGCCATGGGGTGATCACGGGCTGCGGCCCGATCGATGGCATGGTGGCCCTGCTCGGCACACGCGAAGGGTTTGAGGTCGATGTCGTCGACCGCAACGAGCGCCGTTCTGCTCTGGTCGCCGTCATTTGGGTCTCGCCCGAGACCCTGCTGAACTTTCAGCGCGAGGCTGTTCATCCCAAACCGCATGTCGGTCGCGCCACCCGCGATCCAGACCTTAGCCCCCGCCGGAAACGCGATCATGCCCGGTCCAGAACCTGCACCAGACGCATCAGCGCCATTGGGTCAAGGGTCGCGCCGACGGCCAGCTTGCGTCCATTGGTCAGGGTGATTTCGACACGGTCGTTGATGCTGGGTAAGCGGTGCGACGGCCCCGTGGTTCCGGGGCGAAGGTCTTTCGGGCATGCCGCCCTGCAACTGAGTTTGCAGGAGTTTGGCAGTGGAACACCAAAATGAGCACCGGATGGAGGTTCCCAGTCGCAAGGGAGTTTCGCGCATCGAGGTTCTGGATGGGCC